>NZ_JAELTL010000150.1:0-1041 GCF_016428815.1 Serratia sp. ASV30
CACTTTGTGATTCATGACTGGGGTGAAGTCGTAACAAGGTAACCGTAGGGGAACCTGCGGTTGGATCACCTCCTTACCTAAAGATATGCAGTTGCGTGCAGTGTCCACACAGATTGTCTGATGAAAAAGTAACGAGCAGAAATACCTTTATAGGCTTGTAGCTCAGGTGGTTAGAGCGCACCCCTGATAAGGGTGAGGTCGGTGGTTCAAGTCCACTCAGGCCTACCAAATTCGCACTTATGCTGCGTTATGCGCGCGGTCGTTTACCCAAAAGTAAACTTCCCTTCCGCATGCCTTGCCTAAGCACGAATTAACAGGATTTCCAACAGGAAAGACTGTTATTCACGCGAGTGGTAAATAAAGGTTTCTGCAAGTGACTGTATGGGGCTATAGCTCAGCTGGGAGAGCGCCTGCCTTGCACGCAGGAGGTCAGCGGTTCGATCCCGCTTAGCTCCACCATATCCATGCGGTCCTTGATAATACTTCAGAGTGTACTGGCAACAGTATGCTGCGAAGTATTTTGCTCTTTAACAATCTGGAACAAGCTGAAAATTGAAACATGACAGCTGAAACTTATCCCTCCGTAGATGTATTGGGGTAAGGATTAACCTGTCATAGAGTCTCTCAAATAAACAGCACGACAGTGTCTCTGTTTACAGAAACACCTTCGGGTTGTGAGGTTAAGTGACTAAGCGTACACGGTGGATGCCTAGGCAGTCAGAGGCGATGAAGGGCGTGCTAATCTGCGAAAAGTGTCGGTAAGGTGATATGAACCGTTATAACCGGCAATACCCGAATGGGGAAACCCAGTGTGTTTCGACACACTATCGTATGGTGAATACATAGCCATACGAGGCGAACCGGGGGAACTGAAACATCTAAGTACCCCGAGGAAAAGAAATCAACCGAGATTCCCCTAGTAGCGGCGAGCGAACGGGGAACAGCCCAGAACCTGAATCAGTTCTTGTGTTAGTGGAAGCGTCTGGAAAGTCGCGCAGCAAAGGGTGATAGCCCCGTACACTAAAATGCATTAATTGTGAG
>NZ_JAELTL010000151.1:0-979 GCF_016428815.1 Serratia sp. ASV30
ACCAATAGATCGCAAATCGTTCTCATTTCTTGAGTATTTACCTTACTATCGATATTATCCACGGTCATATTCCATAATCCATTATAGACATTATTTCTTAACCTACTGAACTCACGAGTCTCATTCTTCTTAGCTGAATCTTTTCTCCAAATATTCATAACATCAATCATCATCGCATCAGCACATCGTAAGACATAGTTTGATCTATTCATATCTTGATACTGAGTTGAATACTCATTACCATCAACGGAAATAAAATCGTTACTAAAGTCGGACAGTTGTAGTTTACCTTTAATAACGGTTGGTTTCGGTTGTTTCACAGTGTTGTTATTTTCATTAATCTGATTAGCTACTTTTGCATATTCAGACAGAAATTGAATATGCTCTGCATAGAGTGTATTCAGTTCATCAACAGATTTAGCACTGTCTCTTTTTGTTTTAATCCATCCTCGCTGAATTTCTTTCAGATTGTTATCTTTCTTACTTTGATATAGATGAGTCATTGCAGAGTCAAGAGCACTTAACGCTGTGTTATCGCAAACCATATGCTCTACAGCGGTAGAAGCTTTTAAGCAATCAAATCCGGCAGCACTTACGTTTAATGATACTGATAGAATAGAAAAGTAAAAAAATTTCTTTATCATCGGTATATTTTCCATTTTTAATATTACCTCGGTACAAAAAGTTATCTGTCACTATATACTCGTAGTATCGCCTCTGTTTACATTTTGTTCAACAGAAAACTATATGTTGTATCGAATAAAGTAACCAAAGAAATCGTTGTACCCAAAGCTTAACTTACCGATTTCAACATTTCCGAACAACATATATGAAAGGGTAGCCAGTAGGAACAGAAATCCAACGCCAGCTAAGAAATCTTTAAACGGAGTTTTCGACGACGCAATTTTTTCGTTTCGACCTTCTCTGAATTCTGCTTGTTTCTGAGATTCACTTTTATCATCACTGTTCATTTTTTATC
>NZ_JAELTL010000152.1:0-973 GCF_016428815.1 Serratia sp. ASV30
CCCCCCCCCCCCCTCTACACCCAGTTGGCATCGTCGGCAGCGTCAGATGTGTATAAGAGACAGAAAAAGACCCTTGATGTGGTTGGAAAAGCCCTTTCAACAGGTAAGGGAGGGGAAGGGAAAATAACCATACTATATACGGAAATTATTTGTCCAAAGCTGGAAATCAAAGGTGGGGGTGAGTTAAAAGAAGATGCGTCCTCCGGACTTGTCTATATTGAAAGACAAGTTTCATTAGGGCTGGCTCCACTTATAGGCTTAAAAATGACACTAGATCTGCTCCAGGCCTTTGCAGCATGGTATAAGATGGATGTGCTGTTAGCAGCCGTTAGGGAAGGATTAATGTCGAAAGAGCAGGCCTATAACGAAGGTGGCAATGCGGCATTTATTGGAATGAAGATTGAACTGGTTGCTGAAGGTACGATTGATCTTAAACTTGCTTTTAAGTCAGATGCGAAAAACGAGTGGGAATGGGAAAAAACGGATAGTGTAGAAGCCAAGCTTAGCTTGACCATAGAAGCAAATGTGCGTGCTGGTGTTCGTTTCTATATCGCCAATGGCGCATTAACGATTGGAGGGAAAGCGGTTGCAGAAGGGTGTTTAGGTTTAGATAATCCGACTAAAGATAAAATGGAATTGGTTCTTTATCATAATGGGATAACGGCTAAGGTATATGTTAGTTATACGGTTGGGATAGCGCGTGATTCTCAAGTTGATAACGAGAGTAATGATGTGCCAGAGGAAACATCGAGTAGCCAAGAGGCTGAGCAAGAGAAAAAAAATGAAAAAGAGTGGATCATTCATGATAAGTTGGAAAAGAAAGACTCAACATATCGTATCAACCTTGGGTAAGATAGCAATATGCTTCTTATTAATATCTCCATTTTATACAAAGGCTAAAGATATGAGTGATGAAAAGTATTTATTTTCTTTCAAGTCAAATAAAAGTGCTTGCATTTTGAGAGTAAATGCT
>NZ_JAELTL010000153.1:0-843 GCF_016428815.1 Serratia sp. ASV30
TGCAAGCGCTGCATGCGCGGCTGCATGAGCATCAGCACCGGGTATTTGATCTGGCGCAGGAGTGCCCAATTGCAGCCAGCAGTTATACGCTGGCGGGGAGCCACTACTTCAGCATCGTCATTCACCATATCGCGTTTGACGGCTGGTCGGTGGATCTGCTGTTGAAAGAGTTGCTGCACTATTACCGCGTGTTCACCGGAGAGGCCAGCAACGAACTCCCGGCCCCGCTGGTGCAGTACCGGGAATTTGCGCTGTGGCAGCGCCAACACCTGCAAGGTGCCACGCTGGACAAGCAACTGGCCTACTGGCATGGGCAACTGGCGGATCATGAACCACTCAACCTGCCGACGGACCATGTGCGTCCACTGCAATTGGATTATCGCGGCGACGATATCACCTTCCAGCTGGATGCGGCGACCAGTGCCGAACTGCGGGCGTTGGCCGCCTCGTTGAACGTCAGCCTGTATACGGTACTGCTGAGCGGCTATTACCTGCTGCTGGGGGTTTACAGTAACCAGCAGGATATCGTGTTGGGGACACCGATAGCGGGCAGGCATTACCCGGGGGTGGAAGACACCCTGGGCCTGTTTGTCAATACGCTGGTCCTCAGACGGCAGATAGACGTCAGCCAAACGGTCAGAGAATTTATTGGCGAAACGGGGCAGCAGGTCAGTGAAGCGCATACCCATCAGGATCTGCCTTTTGAAAAGCTGGTTGAAGTGCTGAAAACGGAAAAGGACAGTTCAAGGCACCCGATATTCCAGGTGATGTTCAGTCTCCAATCGTTTGGCGCCACAGGACGTACCGAAGGAGAAAGCCTGTTCGAGCAGTATGACGCGCAAG
>NZ_JAELTL010000154.1:0-843 GCF_016428815.1 Serratia sp. ASV30
TGCAAGCGCTGCATGCGCGGCTGCATGAGCATCAGCACCGGGTATTTGATCTGGCGCAGGAGTGCCCAATTGCAGCCAGCAGTTATACGCTGGCGGGGAGCCACTACTTCAGCATCGTCATTCACCACATCGCGTTTGACGGCTGGTCGGTAGATCTGCTGTTAAAAGAGTTGCTGCACTATTACCGCGTGTTCACCGGAGAGGCCAGCCATGAACTCCCGGCCCCGCCGGTGCAGTACCGGGAATTTGCGCTGTGGCAGCGCCAACACCTGCAAGGTGCCACGCTGGACAAGCAACTGGCCTACTGGCATGGGCAACTGGCGGACCATGAACCGCTCAACCTGCCGACGGACCATGTGCGCCCACTGCAATTGGATTACCGTGGTGACGATATCACCTTCCAACTGGATGCAGCGACCAGTGCCGAGCTGCGGGCGTTGGCCGCCTCGTTGAACGTCAGCCTGTACACGGTACTGCTGAGCGGCTATTACCTGCTGCTGGGGGTTTACAGTAACCAGCAGGATATCGTGTTGGGGACACCGATAGCGGGCAGGCATTACCCGGGGGTGGAAGACACCCTGGGCCTGTTCGTCAATACGCTGGTCCTGAGAAGGCAGATAGACGTCAGCCAAACGGTCAGAGAATTTATTGGCGAAACGGGGCAGCAGGTCAGTGAAGCGCATACCCATCAGGATCTGCCTTTTGAAAAGCTGGTGGAAGTGCTGAAAACGGAAAAGGACAGTTCAAGGCACCCGATATTCCAGGTGATGTTCAGTCTCCAATCGTTTGGCGCCACAGGACGTACCGAAGGAGAAAGCCTGTTCGAGCAGTATGACGCGCAAG
>NZ_JAELTL010000155.1:0-833 GCF_016428815.1 Serratia sp. ASV30
GTACGGAAGTAGAACTGTGGACGGTAGCCTTTGAAGAATGGAGTATGACGACCACCTTCTTCTTTGCTCAGGATATACACTTCTGAATCGAACTGAGTGTGTGGCTTGATGGAACCTGGTTTAGCCAGTACCTGACCACGTTCGATGTCTTCACGCTTGATACCACGCAGCAGAACACCAACGTTCTCACCAGCACGGCCTTCGTCCAGCAGTTTGCGGAACATTTCAACGCCAGTACAGGTAGACTTAACGGTGTCTTTGATACCAACGATTTCAACTTCTTCGCCAACTTTAACGATACCGCGCTCAACACGACCGGTAACTACGGTACCACGACCGGAGATGGAGAATACGTCTTCGATTGGCAGCAGGAACGGCAGGTCGATAGCACGCTCTGGTTCTGGGATGTAAGAATCCAGGTGACCAGCCAGCTCGATGATTTTAGCTTCCCACTCAGCTTCGCCTTCCAGTGCTTTCAGCGCTGAACCACGAACAACCGGCAGGTCATCACCAGGGAAGTCATAAGCAGACAGAAGTTCACGAACTTCCATTTCTACCAGTTCCAGCAGCTCTTCATCATCAACCATGTCGCATTTGTTCATGAATACGATGATGTAAGGAACGCCAACCTGACGACCCAGCAGGATGTGCTCACGAGTCTGAGGCATAGGGCCGTCAGTCGCAGCTACAACCAGGATAGCGCCGTCCATCTGAGCAGCACCGGTGATCATGTTTTTCACGTAGTCGGCGTGCCCTGGGCAGTCAACGTGCGCGTAGTGACGAGTCGGGGTGTCATATTCAACGTGAGAAGTGTTGATGGTGATACCACGAGC
>NZ_JAELTL010000156.1:0-821 GCF_016428815.1 Serratia sp. ASV30
GGATTGGTTATGACCCGTCAGAAGCCAATGGCGGCGACAGTGCCGGGTGTGCGGTCATCGCCCCGCCAATGGTGGCTGGGGGCAAGTTCCGCGTATTGGAGCGCCACCAGTGGCAAGGCATGAACTTTGCCGACCAGGCGCAGAAAATCAAAGACCTTACCGACAAATACTGCGTGGAATACATCGGTATCGATGCGACCACCGTCGGGCAAGGGGTGTTCCAGTTGGTGCGGGAATTCTTCCCCGCCGCCCGTGAAATCAAATACACCCCGGAAATCAAGACCGCCATGGTGCTGAAGGCCAAAGACACCATCGGGCGCGGGTGCCTGGAATATGACACCAGCCACACCGATATCACCGCCTCGTTTATGGCGATCCGCAAAACCATGACAGCCAGCGGAGCGCGATCGACCTACACCGCCAGCCGCAGTGAAGAAGCCAGCCATGCCGATCTTGCCTGGGCAATCATGCACGCCCTGTTAAACGAACCGCTGACCGCCGGTAGCGGCCATAGCAGCCCGAACATTTTGGAGTTTTACTGATGAGCAAGCGCAAAGGCCGTAAGGCTTTCACCACCACCACGCAACCCACCGCCCCGCAGAACGTGGAGGCGTTTACCTTTGGGGAACCGTCGCCGGTGATGGATAAACGGGAAATCCTGGATCACCTGGAGTGTTGCGGCAATGGCAAATGGTACGATCCGCCGATCAGCTTTGATGGATTGGCGCGCAGTATGCGGGCAGCTGTACACCACAGCTCACCAATGTTTGTGAAGCGCAATATTCTGGCCTCCACCTTCATTCCGCACCCATTGTTAAGCC
>NZ_JAELTL010000157.1:0-817 GCF_016428815.1 Serratia sp. ASV30
TGGGCAACGGCGATCATAATCTGAGCACCACCGTCACCGATCCGGCGGGCAACACCAGCGAGCCAAGCCCGGGCATCAACATTGTGGTGGATGACAGCAAGGTTCCGGTCAGCATCGGTTCGGTGAAAGACGATGTGGGTCCGATCACCGGTAATATTGTGGCAGGGGGCGTAACGGACGATACCCGTCCGGAGCTCACCGGCAGCGGCAAGCCGGGCAGCCTGGTGACGGTACAGGACGGCGACACCGTGCTGGGCAGCACCACCGTACAACCGGACGGCAGCTGGAGCTTCACGCCAGAGACCGATCTGGGCGAAGGTGAGCACCACATTACGGTGACGGCGGAAGACGCGGCAGGCAACATCACCACCACTCCAGCAGTGGACTTTACCGTGGACAGCGTGGCCCCGAGCAAGCCAAGCATTGGCGGGGCGATCGATGACGTGGGTGATGTGCGCGGTGAACTGACCAGCGGCAGCGTGACCGACGATGCGACCCCGACCTTGAAGGGGACGGCAGAGCCGGGCAGCACCATCAATGTCTATGACAACGGCCAACTGATTGGTTCGGTGATGACCGACGGCAACGGGGCCTGGGCATTTACCCCGACCACGCCATTGCCAGAAGGTGGGCATTCACTGACCACCACGGCGACGGACAAGGCGGGCAACACCAGTGTGCCATCCGAGTCGTTTGATCTGACCACCGATTACACCCCATCGCCGGTCGGGCCAGAGTTCCTGGCGATCACCGGGGTGGAAGACAACGTGGGCAGCGTGACGGGCAATATCGCCTCTGGCGGTATCACCGACGACAG
>NZ_JAELTL010000158.1:0-763 GCF_016428815.1 Serratia sp. ASV30
ACCTGATAGGGCTGGCGGGGGGAATGAACCTGTATGCGTATGCGCCGAACCCTATTACTTGGATCGATCCGTTAGGACTCGCTGAACTTTTTTATCTGGGTATTTATGGTGGTTTAAATAGCGGTATCCATGTTGGCGATGGCTTACAAGCACATGAACTGATTCGCCATGAGTTTCTTAAACAATCAGGATTTGCCAATGACTCTCGTTTATGTGCTAACCCCTCGATTGCATTAGACCTTGATCATCATACTCGAGGACCATTAAAAGACTCCAGGGGTATTGGAGGTGTCCACTATCATGAAGCTCAGGTTAGAGCTCAGAGAGGGTTGGGACCTAACCAATTCGCATCTACGATCGCAGATGAATTAGATATAACAACTGAAGGAATGAGAAGGGCAGGCGTTCCTGAGTCAACAATTAGTAAATTACGAAGTAAAGCGGAAAAGTTCTATAATAAACTTTCTGGATGCTAACGAGGGGTCTATGCAAAAAATTTATCGGTTTATAGATGCACCTTTGCCTAATGAAGATAGTGGGGTTAAATTTGGTGGTGGGGCATTTATTGAGGGGGAATGGCCCAAAAATCCTATTGGAGAAGACTTGACGTTGTTGCTGACTATTGACAACGATAAGTTAAATGAGAGAGTGAATACATTTAAGTTACCTGAGGGTAAATACATATCTGTGTTCTCAACGTACAATGGAAATAGATATTTTCTAGATGATGTGGTTTTCTTTGGCGATGATGTTGAGTTAAATT
>NZ_JAELTL010000159.1:0-647 GCF_016428815.1 Serratia sp. ASV30
AGATAATACTGTTTTCTATTACCTCGGGAGGAAGGTGGATAGTATAACCTATTTTTTTGATTTTATCTGTTTATCTCAGCTACTGTAGACTTGTCACATAAACTACCCTGGTTTGAGTTACAGTTTGGGATCCGACAAGCAACCTCCGGTTGACTATCGAAAAACATAGGGAAAGTCGTGGCTCAGTATAACATCCCAGTCAACAACGGAAACGAGCCATGTAAGTGCATTCTTACACGTTAGGGCTTAGGTTAAATCACAACTGCCTTAGCTGTTTTTTGCATTCATTGGGCTTTTGGTCGGTACATTTCTGGTAAGGACTCACCCAATCGGTGTAAGTGAGCGATAGTCTTCACACCGATTTTACTAAGGGCCTTTCTTTGGTGTGCATAAACGGTTTTGATACTTACTGAAAACAGGCTGTTTACCTCGTAGATACTCATTCCTTGTAGGCGATAACTTAAAGTAACTGCCTCTTTATAGGTGAGCTTCCATATTTTAGTGGATGGATTAAAAATACTCTCTTTAACTGCTTTCTTCATAGACTCAACATCTACTTTATCAGTTGAAGGTAAGGGGAAGTAACTGGCAACCTTACGCGTATTACTATCGTAAGGGAGCAAAATGACTGTCTCTTATACACATCT
>NZ_JAELTL010000015.1:0-103875 GCF_016428815.1 Serratia sp. ASV30
AGATGTGTATAAGAGACAGTTTACCAACTCCATTACGCCGTTGGATGAGCAGAATACCATTTACTGAAACTAAGTTATTTCTTAATTTCCAAAACAATATTAATGGCTAAAAACAATTATTCAAAATCGGTTAAAACGATCGCGAATGACCATATTCATCGATAATACCTATCAAGTTGTTATTATTCATTCTGAAGATTCCTAGGATTAACAGTATATATTTTAGTTTAAAACGTTAATTAGGAAGCTCGCAACGGACTAAGAATATTCTTCAATAATCCACGCATCACAAATAAGCTTTATCTTAAAAAATGCTGACACAGCAGTAGATAAAGGGTATTAACGGACAAATAATACGCAAGGATGATCAAGAACATTTCCATAAAAGGAGCGCTATAACGTGTTGCTTAGCTCATGAACCAGAATAGTCTCACCCTCTCCCGTTTACCAGACACGACAATGCAACATAATGGCAACGGAATGACCATTTAATGAGCGATTTAAGGGTGTTTATTTGTGATTATCATCACTTTTTCATTGAAAAAAATCCGTTTTATCTCATAAGAACCCGTCTGAGAGCGGTTTCAAGGCCTCCAGCCCACTGCTGAGACCTCAATTTTTTAGCTATCGGTGAAGATCAAGCTTCGGATTACCGTGACAACAATCTATTGAGCAACACAATGATCTCACCCGACAAGAGGTGCCAGACGCCTCCTCCACTCGGGAACAAGGAAAAATCAACGGCTGGCCGCATAGCACAGCTCCCCTTCGGCACGAGCCAGCCCCACCTGCTTTTGTAGATACAGGATATATCCAGAGAAGTCCTGCATGGCGGACCGGTTCCACCCGATGATATCAACAGCTCGATTAGCGTCTTATAGTAGGCTGTAAACAGCAATAACGCGGACTCAATATGGTTATATTGAGGTCTAACAAGCGTTTTTCGTTATAAAAGCAGGCCCAAGACTGATCAAATAATGATCAAATAATAGTGAGTTACCAACGCAACTCTGAGTAACCCCCTCAGATAATGCCAAGAGTTAGCAGCAAGAATATCAATGCAGATGCCATGCCGCTGTAATGATCAACGTAAGGCAATACTAATCCTAAGCCGGATAATGGTGATAGACAGCCAAAATCCAGCATAGAGCGCTTGCCTCAACCAAGAAAATGGCTTTAAGATAATGGCAGTAAAAATTTCCCTGGTGTTGGCCAATGTGGCAACCTGACCCAACGAGGTCAGGTTTTTTTTGCTATTTTATCGAAAATCGCCGGCAAGCCAGTATATTATCTGGTGTTCAATAACGGTTAGGCTAGACTATTGTCCCACAAGTTATGTTAGTAGCGTTATTATTTCAGATTGAGGTAATCTGATGTCTACATTGTTTTCTGCTAGCCACGATGAAAAAAATGCATTTAAAAACCATCTGGATAAAGAAATAGCGGAATTTGGCGATTTCAAATACGCCTATATGATACTTAACAAGAAAGACCTTATGGAGACAGTGATAACCTCCAGCTACCCAAGCCAATGGATTGATATCTATAAAGAAAGGAACTACCAATGCATCGATCCCGTGGTGCTCTGCGCCCTGCAAAGAGTCTCGCCATTTCCCTGGGATGAAAGCACGCCAATAAATCCAAGTCTAAAGCCCTCAGATATATTCAGCCATGCAAAGAACTATAATATTACCACTGGCTATACCTTTGTATTGCATGACCACGATCATAATTTGGCGATGCTGACGCTAACGCTTAATGATAACAAATCCATCGATATAGAGGGCCAAATACACCCTAACAAGGCCCGTTTGCAGATGCTGCTGGCTAACGTCCACGAAAGGATCACCACCCGGCACCGGGAAACCGAGCGAAATAATCGCGATAACTCCAGCGTAGAAAAAGATCCCCTGACAACGCGAGAGAACGAGGTGCTCTATTGGGCCAGCATGGGTAAAACCTACCAGGAAATTGCCATTATTCTAGACGTGAAGATCCGTACGATAAAATTCCATATCGGCAATATTGTGAAAAAGATGGGTGTGACCAATGCCAAACATGCCATCAGGCTGAGGGCCGAATGGCAGCTTGTCAAACCGATCACGCGTTGAAATAAAGACTCCCACTGCCCCTGTAAGAAAGTCAGTAAGGTGGAGGCTGAACGGCTGATGCTTGCCTAGCAGCTGTTGAATCCCTTTCGTTTTGCGAGCATGAAACTACTGCTTTCAGCAGGCGTGAACGGCAGCCAGATGGTCAAGCGGCTGTTCTGGGATTTTGCCAGCAAGGCGATTTGGCTTCCCAAGAGTGCCGAACATTATCCTTTGGATAGGTTTGTGGAGTGGCATCGTGGGCAGGTGTTTAAGGGGTGAGATAATACCCACGCAGCCTTCACCCCAAATACCGATACCCCATCCCATGCACAGTGCGGATCAGCAACGGGCTATTCGCATCAAGCTCAATGGTCTTGCGCAGCTTGGAGATATGCTGGTCCAACGTGCGGCTATTGGGCAGGAAGTCATAACCCCAGGCGGCATCAAACAACATCTCGCGCGTAACGACTTTGTTTTTATGCTGATGCAGGCACTCCAGGATTTTAATCTCCCGCAGTGAAAGCTCCAGCCGCGCCGCTTGGCGCAGAGCGCACAGCTCATTCGGGTAAACGGTTAAATCACCAAAGCAAAAACTGGCATCTGGCTGCGCGGTCTTGCTGCGCAGGCAACGCCTGGCGATGGTCTTTATCCTGGCACGGATCTCGTGAATGCCAAACGGCTTGCTGATGTAATCATCTGCTCCCAGTTCCAACCCGACCACCCGGTCGATCTCTTCATCCTTGGCGGACAAAAAGATAATCGGGATCTGCTCATCCTGTTTGCGGATCTCACGGCATACCGCGTAACCATCCAGCTCCGGCATCATGATATCGAGGATGATAAAATCCGGTTTTTCCTGCTGATACATCTCCAGCGCCACTTTGCCATTCTCTGCGGCGATCAGGCTGTAACCCTCGCGGGAGAGCGCTTCTACCAATCCCTGGCGAATGTTCGTATCGTCTTCAACGACCAGTATTTTCATCATGACTCCCTGTGGTTGATGCTATTAGCGGTGATGTTCGATTATCGCCTGCGGTGCTGTGTTTTCCCCTCACCCCAACCCTCTCCCACAGGGAGAGGGAGCTGGTACGGTGCCGGAATCAGGTGCAGTAGCCCGTTTGTTGTCGTCAGTTATTCGATGGTATTGCGCGCGCCAGCCGCAAGGTGAAGCGCACCCCAGGCGACTGCGGCGCAACCAGGATCTCCCCGCCCAGGCTGTGTGCCAGCTGCTGGGCAATCGTCAGGCCAATGCCGGTGCCCGAAACGCCCTCGGTAATGCCTGACTTCACCCGGTAAAAGGGCAGGAAAATCATCCTGAGCTCTTTCTCGGCGATACCGGCACCATAATCCCGCACGTGAATATCGACATGATCTGCACTGCACGCCACCAGCATATCGACCTGTTTACCGGCAGTGGCGTACTTCTCTGCGTTGCTCAGCAGGTTATTGATAATCTGCGTCAGGCGATCGATATCACTCTGCACCACCACGCTTTCGCCTAACGAGAGTGAGATCGCCATCCCCTTGGCCTGATATAACGGCATGAAAGTCTGCGCAATCTTCGTCAGCAGCGGTTTGAGATCGATGGGCTGAAAGTGCAGCTTCGGTTCACGGGTAAAACTCAAAATGTTCTGGATCAGGCGCGATAAGCGCTGGCTCTCGCCGATAATCACGTCCAGATAACGCAGCCCTTCGTCGTGCTGTTCGTCCAGCTCCTCTTTCAGCAACTCGGCATACAGCGTGATATTGGTCAGCGGCGTTTTCAGCTCGTGGGACACCTGGCTGACAAAACCCACCTGCTGGCGCGCCAGCCGTGCCGTCTGGGTATATTCCCTGTAGAGACGGAAAATGATCAAACCCATGATGGCCAACATTAGCAGGATAAACGCCCCGCCCCACAGGTAGACCGCCGTAGTGCTGGCCGCTTTGCCGTAATAGCTCACCTGCCAGCCGGTAAGCGGATAAGGCAGGCTCTGTTCGGCCAGCGGCTGCAGGTTTCCCAGCTCGACGTAAGGATTGCTTTGGTACAGCAGGCGTCCGTTTTCTACCAACACCAGCGTGTCGCTACCAAAATCGACGTTGACCGTATTAATCACGTCCGACAACAGCTTGATATAAGGAACCCGAAATCCGATGGTATCGCTGCCGATAGTGCGCCAGTAAATCAGCAACGGCTCCTGCACCTCGCCGGTGATATACCAGCCGGATTGTGGGACAGCCATTTCGCTTTTTACGCTGTGACCGTAAAGCAAAGAAGGATCGTTCACCAGCGGCGTGATGGCCTGAACCCAGGCGAGTTCTTTTTGGCTCAGCGGGCCATTTTCGTCGGGGTACAACAACCGATTTTTCTGCAGGACAAACACGCCATCAATGTCGTGATCTTTCTCGACCAGCTCCTTGAGCGCCTGTTCGTTGGGTTGAATATAGTCTGTGATCGCGTCCAGCCGCGTCGCTTTCTGCCGCAGAATATCCATGACGCTGTCGCTGGCCTGAACGGCGCGCGTCTGCGCCATGGTCTGGGATTGGTAATGGCGTAACAACACTTCGTGCTCAAGGGTGCGCACTCCCAGATAGGCGATCAGGCTGAAGACCGCCACGGTGATAATGATAAAAACCGTCAAACTTCTGGAAGTACGCTGGCTCATTAGGCTCCTTGCTACTGGTTCTTCTGGGTTTTGATGTTGTAGTTCTGTTCTTTCACCGCTTTGCGGGTCGATTCCTTGCTGTCGCTCTCCATTTTACCCATCAGCTCTTTGTTCTTCTGCGCGCTAGCTTCGGCTTTTTGTCTGGCTGGGGCGGCACTGACAGGCAAGCTTTCTAGGGCTGCCGCATTAGCGCTAAACACCTGTTTGGCCTCTTCCATTTTGCCTGCATCCATCAGCTCTACCGCGCGCTCATTTTCAATCGCTGCCTTCTGAATGGCCGAATCCACCAACACCTCATCAACCTGCGCGGCGCTCACGTCCTTAGCGGACTGGCTATAACGTACCACCACCTTTTCATTGAAGGTATCGACCTGCTTGGTACTCAGGTTGGCGTAACGCACGTTAACATCGGCCAGCGGTTTGCTCTGGGCGTTGCTGCCCTTGGCCGGGATCACTTCCAGCAGAACATATTTTTCCTGATTGGAATACAGCTGGTTCAGTTTTACGGTGACCGTATTGCCGCTGATGCTGCCATCACGCCCCAGCAGGCGAACCGGCGTAACCTTATCGGCGGTTTTGATCACCACCACCACATCCTGTGCCACCACGGACATGGCGTCGTTAAACTCGTGGGCGAAGGTCTTTTCCAAATCGCTGGATTGCTCAACAAAGGCATGGTTGCCATCGCTATAGCCAGCAATGGTGGTCATCAGATCTTCGTTATAACCATCACCAATGCCGATGGTGGTAATGGCGATACCTTTCTTGGCCGCCAGTTTAGCCAGCTCGGCTAGCTCACTGTTGGAGGTCGGCCCAACGTTGGCCTGCCCGTCGGAAAGTAGAACAATGCGATTAACCTGCTCTTTATCCAGATGCTTGCTCACCTGATCGATACCCTTGCTCACCCCGGCAAACAGCGCCGTCATCCCACGCGGTTCAATACTTTTGTTAATTTTATTAATCAGTTCTTTGGTATCTTTGACCTTGGTCGCCGGGATCACCACCTCAACCCCGGAGTCATAGGCAACGACCGAAAGCGTGTCATTACCGTTAAGCATGTTAACAGCGGCGATCGCCGCCTTTCTGGCGTTTTCGATACGATCGCCACTCATTGAGGTGGAGCGATCGATGACCAGTGCCAGATTGATCGGGCTGCGTTTTTCCTGCGGCAGCGGATAGCCCACCAACGAGATTTTCAGGTAGTTTTTATCCTGGGTATTTTCCAACACCACGGGCGAGGCAACTTCAGACTTGACGACGACCTTGGGGGCCGCCGGGGCTGCGCTAGCACTCCAGGGCAGCACAGACAGGGTGAATAACGCAAAAATACATTTCAGATCCATGGTGAAGCTCCTTGTCAAAAGAATCGCATCCATTCTTGCCCGTCTCGGCCAGCGAGTTGTCTGTTATCTGTATAAAGATGTAAAAAATGGGTAAAAGTTGCCGGTGCTTGCAGATCCCTCCGTTTCGCATGCGCTAAGAAACATATCACTTTTAAGCCCGGAGTGCCGCCTAAAACACCTTTCCCAGCACCAGCTAAAAACCCGTTAATTCCTATAATAAGGTTACGTAAATCTATTAAAAAGCATTATCATTCCTCTGTACCGGCATGCTCTTAATGAAACTTCACTGATGTTACCGGATGAACTTATCTCTATATATTCATTCACAGGTGACATTATGTTTACTATTTACAGCGTTAACTATGCTTCAATGAGCAATGAGAAATCTGAAGATCTTTTTATGTTAAGAAAAAACACCTTTAAAGACAGACTGCAATGGGCAGTCGACTGTTCGGATGGCAAGGAGGTCGATCAGTTTGACAATGACAAGACCAACTATATTTTTGGCGTGGAGAACGGCATGATTATATGCGGAACCAGGATGATAGATATGAAATACAATAATATGTTGAACAGTACATTTTCCTCATTCTTTAACAATGTCAACATTCCAGAAGGCAACTACATTGAATCCACGCGTTTCTTCGTGGATAAAGAAAGAACCCATTCGCTGTTAGGCCGTAAGTTTCCCGTCACTATGGCTTTGTTTCTCTCACTGATTAACTATGCGCGGCAACATCACTATGATGGCATTCTTGCCGTCGCCAGCCATCCGATGATGCATATCATCAGAACCTCGGGCTGGAATGTCACCGTATTGGAAACCGGTGTTTCCGAGAAAGATGAGCCGGTCTATCTGTTGCTCGGCCATGTCGATTCTGAGAGCCAGAGGAAGCTAAAAGCCAAGATATTCAGCAAGCACAGCGCAGCGGACGAAACCAGGTTGAACGACTGGCCGCTGGCGGCTGAGCCTTCTTTGTAATCAACTAACCGGTTTAATCAGTTGAAGTTCCACACCTAGACGTATTGCATGCCGGGCATTTGCGACTCCCAGCTTTTTGACGATGTTGGACATATGAAACTTGACCGTACGCGTAGTGATCCCGAGGATCATCCCCGTCTCCTGATAGGTTTTGCCCACGCTGGCCCAGTAGAGGATTTCGTTTTCCCGTTCGGTAAATTGGGCGCTTTTTTCCGAGCGAGAGGCGTTTTTTTCCGACAGCGAATTCAGGGTTAGGTAGATCTCATGCACTGACGCCAGTAAAACAGAAATATCACCTTTATTCTGGATCAGCGTTTGGGTTAATTCCGCTCTGGTTTCAGGAGCAAGAATAAAAGATAAGGTGACCAGGTTATTATTATAATCATGCAATACAAACGTATAGCCATTATTCAAGCCAAATTTCCTGGCCCGCTCGAAGAGTTCGGAAAAATGAAAACCTCCGCCCGTCATCAGATTTTCATCCCAGGAAAAAGGCGTTAACCGGTTTAGCGCGGTGATCACCACCGGATCGGTATACTGTAAACCATTGGCTTTATAATGCTCTACCCATTCCCCCGGATAGTTGGTTACCCCAAAGATACAGGACATATCTTTTTTCGATAACACCACATACGCCCAGATGAATTCCCCGAGATCGTTTAATGTCGCTTCGAGGTGCGTTTTGATAATGTTACTAATATGTTCTTCGTTTTCCATTAACGACCTGCCCCCGATTGCTTAAATAATTTCTACCTAGCCGAATATACCAGATAAGGAGGCCAGGCCGATAGCACCGAGTTTTCTGCCCCCTATCCCTTTCAGGAGCTGTGCTAGTCATAGCCAGGCAGCCCCACTCATAACAGCTGGCATGCTCAGCACGCCATCCAACACTGTGATAACACTGCAGATAACATCGGCTATACGATAGGCAGGAAGTCGAACGAAACGTAGGAGCAAAGCCTTAACGAGGTGTATGAATAGATCTGCCCATAAAAAAATCCACGTCGCAACGTGGATTCAGTATCATGGCCAAGAGCAAGCATCTTTTACTCGAAGTAGACCTCGGGGTTATCCGCCAGCGAAACGAAATTCTTGGTATTTTTATCCAGCGTGCGGATCTCGCCACTTTCGATGTCGTACACCCAGCCATGCAGGCGCACGGCGTTGTCGCGCAGACCAACGGCAATTGACGTTCACGAAATTTCAACGGCGGGTTAACTGAGGAAAAATCGGTCAACAGGGACTGACCTCACAATAAGTTCATGTCCAATATTACTTAACCACCATCCAACCTCCTCCCGAACACAGATACGGGGACAGTATGTCCGGTTGGAGGCCTCCCATTAATCCCATGTAACGTTCACGACTACGGATCCAATATAAGTTCCGACATCTCCTCCCTGTGAATCGATGACGCTGAGTAAGGACACAATTCCTTCGTTGGCCACGGTCAGATTAGTAGACGTCTGACCGTGTTCCCCTATAAAGAACTTCGTGGCGATGGTCGACTCCCCTTTCCTTAATACAAGGTCAGACTCTGGTACGGACACGGTGACGCTCGTCCTTCCGTCACATCTGAGGTGCAGATTGGCCCGTTGAGTACTACGGATATGTCCCGTGGTATTTGCCGGGTGTTCCACGGTAGGAGGTACGTCAGCGGCACAACTCGTAGACGTGGATATGGGAGTACAATTAGATATAACCCGTTGAGCCCCATTGTACCCAACCCCCCACCACACAGTCACGGAACATTCCCCATAATATCCGTACAGTATACTGGAGAGGGGCATCGCGGGGGCGGCCAATGCGATGTTCCGCGCCTGTTCAAACTTTTCCGCAGGTGTCCAAACGATACCTGCTGGAGCGCCCCAACACCGTGGGATGTTGTCACCTCCGTACGTTGCCCACATCCACAAGCTATATTTCACTGTCCCCACCCCCTCGAACGGAATCCACACCTCAATGGTGCACTGAGGTTTGTAGCCTTGGTCGGCAAAGTCCCTCACTTTTTCCCCCTGAAACCCTGTGAACTTGACAGAAGTTGGAGGATAGTTCCCATCTGCACTTTCGAGTGTAGCCGAGGATTTGGCGTATCCGGATACGAACGCAGCACATAACAACATAACCAAGATGTATTTGTTCAACAAGAACATACTGGATCCTTTTGAGTTTCCACCATGGCAAAGCAGCACAGAAACATGCCGTTCACCCATCTGTTCCACCGCATATCATACGCCTGCACCCGCGCGTTGGAGTCTGCTGTTGACATCCCCCGCCGCCGGGCCTGCTCGTAAAGCCGCAGGCGCTGTATACGATAATTTTCTATGCAGTTGCTTAACACAGCGCCGCTGCTGCCAGCCAGTCGGATGCCGCCTTACTCATATTCCAGTCTAAAGGTGGCAATAGCGCTAAACGGCCCGCGCACAATTCGCCGCTGGGCAATCGCCTCTGGCTCCCCCTGCACATAGGCCAGCACCGTCAGGGTGTTATTGCCAGCAATCAGCCGGTATCCCTCACCGGCCTTGTTCAACGGCAAAGGTTGGCCGCCCTGGGTTTCCATACCGATTGCGATGCCGGAGGCCTTGCTGCCGCCGTCAATCGCCAGCAACCCCTTAAGGCTCGGGTTTTCCGTGCCGCTGAAGGTCACCTTGACCGTTTTCCCTAGGCTCAGATCGCACTCCCCCAGGCGAATATCGAACGCCTGCCCGTGGGTGCGTTCATTGGCGTACAGGTATTTGTCGATCACCGTGCCAAAATCCAGCCGCACGTTCTCGTCCCCCGGCGCAATCACGCAGGGTTCGGCGACCAGTGCACCATGCAGGCGAACGTTGTCGGCCTGTACCTGCCCGCTAAACGCCAGAACCCCGGCGATCAGCACTGCATTAAGCTGTTGCCCACACCCGTTCATTGGTAAACCGCCTTCAGGGTAGCCGTGGCCTCGAACGCCCCTTCTTTTAACGTCGATCCTGGCCGCTTTACCGGCACCGCTTCCAGTTGTGGCGGGTTAGTCGGGTTGATGGCTATCGGCTTGTTCAGCTCGAAGGGAACGCCGTTTTGCCTGATCTGGATCGCCAGATCGGTGATATTGGTGATGACGCCCGCCTTGTCGTAAGTCGCCACTTTCCCGGCTATTTCCAGCGTCATCCGCCAGGCATTGGCATCGGGAACGCAGCTAATCTGGTAATTCATCGGCTGCAAATAGTTCACCCCATCCACCTTTTTAACCCCGACCCGGTTACCGAAATCGACATCAACATTGCCACCGTTATTAATGGTACAAGCCGGGGGCTCAACCAGGGTGCCGTAGAACTTCATGTTCTCCGCCGCCAGCCCTGGGGTGCTCAGAGCTCCGCAGGCCAGCAGCAAGACCATGCCTGAATAACCTTTCATCGGTATTCCACCTTCATCGTCGCGCCAGCGGAAAACGCCCCGCCGCTCAGCCTGGCACCGCTGCGCTTCACCGGCACCGCCTCAAGCGTTGGCTGATCAGGATAAGTAAAATTCAACCAACCGTTGATCGGCAGCCGCTTGCCGTTGTTCAGCAGCGCAATGCCAAAATCCGTCTTGTTGGTTTTCAATACCCCGGCGTCAAACGCCGCCCCCTGACCATCAATCCGCATCCGCACCGCATTTGACGCGCCACCCTGGCATTTCAGCGTGTAGTTGATCGGCATTTTTTTGTACTCGCCGTCCACACGGGTGGTCATCACGTCGTTGCCGAAGTTCACTTCAATCAGCTTGTTGTCGTTGACGTCACATGGCGGTGCCGTCAACGTGATTTTGACGGTCACCGTGGCGGTAGCCGTTTTCGCCAAGGCCGGGAAACATCCGCCCCAGGCCATCAGTGCCAGGCACGCCGCAGACAACGCTGGCCCCAGCCTGCATAACATCGTTGTCTCCACATCACCCGCCTTAGTCATAATTGAGCCTGAAATCCACATGAGCCGAATAGGCCCCCGCCTGCAACGGCGCTCGGGTGCGCTCCAGCTTTACGACATAGTCCAGTTGATCCTGCCCCACAGCCAGCATCAACGGCGCACCTCGGCTCCCCAGGCGGATATCCCTGCCGAGTTGGTCCACCATGCGCAACGCCACGCCGGATGCCCCGCGCACCGCGATTAACTGCGGGTTATCCGCATCCGCCGGGGCAACAAAACTCAGCGACACCGCCGGTTGGTGAGCACTCCACAACAGATTGCCATTGCGCTCATCGCGGTTGTTCGCCGGGGTACGCAGGCAATCCTGCAAGCGCAACCGCACCGCCACCGGCGTGCCCTGTGCGCCAATCTGCGCCAACCGGGCGGTGCCGGTTTCCCCCAACCACACATCCTGATAAGCCGAGGTCATCTCCAGGCGGCAGGCGCTTTCGGTCAGCGCACCACGCACATGCAACACCCCGTTAGCACCGTCAACGTTCCAGTTATCCGCCGCGCCTGCCTCAGG
This sequence comes from Serratia sp. ASV30, assembly GCF_016428815.1. Lineage (NCBI taxonomy): Bacteria > Pseudomonadati > Pseudomonadota > Gammaproteobacteria > Enterobacterales > Yersiniaceae > Serratia > Serratia sp. ASV30. The sequence goes on from NZ_JAELTL010000015.1 coordinate 11,504, forward strand.
CATCAGCGCCAACATGCTGCCAATCACCACTGGCACCATCAGTGCCGCAGCCACCCTGGCCAACAGATATTGCCGCTCAGGGCAAGACAGGAAGCCGCTCCGTTGTTTTCGCTGTTGCATGTTCAGTTCCCTCTCTACACCCGGTTATCAGCTTGGCTTGACGGGCTTGGCCTTGCACTCAGCACCACCGCAGTTGAACTGCAATTGCGGGCGGCCGCCGTAGTCATTGACATAGGTCAGCACCGGCGCATTGCCCAGCGCTGCCACGCCGACGTTCAACATCTCTTTGCCTTTTGGCGCCACCATCACCGGTTCAAAACCCTTGGCGCTGGCGCTCCCCGGTTTACTGCTGGCATCCACAATGGTGATGTAATACGGCGTTGGGTTGTTCACCTGGTATTTGTCGCCCTGCCTGGTCAGCGTTAGCTGCTCCTGCCAAGGGGCCGCACCTTCGGTATTGCTCAGTGCTTTTGGCCGGTAAAACAGTTTGATCCGCGTTTGCAACGCCAGTTGTAGCGTGTTGGGCTTTTCACTCTTTGGCGGGATCTCACGCAGGTTGAAATAGAACAGCGTCTCGCGATCCTGCACCAACAGGTTGGCGGCCGGTAAGGCCTGCACCTTGATCTGGCTTTTTGCCCCCGGCTCCAGGCGCTGTAACGGCGGTAACACCGTCAAAGGCGTAGTGATTTTATTGCCCTGCGCATCTTCCACCCAGCCTTGCGCCAGGTATGGCAACTGCTTGTTTTCGTTGCTGATGGTCAGGCTGGTCGATTTTTCACCACCGTTAAACACCACCCGGGTGCGATCCAGCGCTATCGCGGCCTGGGCCTGCTGAAGGCCCAACACCCCGGCCAGCAAGCTGCCCGCCAACGAATAAAGGGATTGACTCATTAGGTTCATCATTAATTACTCACTTTCTTTAAATTCAATAAAAAAGCCGGGGAGGGGGAGAAACAGCTCCGGCCTGCCCCATGGCTAAATACGTTTCCGTCGTTATTCCGCCGTCTCCACCGGCAGCAGGCGGCACGGCAACAACAGGTTGGCCAAATCGTCTTGCGGAATGTGCTCCGGCAATGTCAGCGCACACTGCGCCCGCCCGTCCCATCGCACGGTCATCTCCTCATTCGGGTTAATGCCGCTCAGGTACAGGCTGCCACCATCGTTAACAATGCCCACATCCTGCTGTTTGCGGTTTTTCACCGTGGCGCCAAACGGCGGCGTCGAACCGTCCGCCAGGCGGATCACCGCCATCGCTTTCTCACCGGCGATCACTTCAAATCGGCGATAACCAATCGCCCCTTCGGTCAGGGTGGCCTGCACCACTGAACGCGTCGCTTCGGCATTCTCCGGCAGCTTGTTAACATCAATGCTGATCCGGTTGCGGTAATAACTGCTGACATCCGTCACCACCGCCTTGCCGAAGCGGTTGGTGCGCGTCACCGCGCCATAGCCGCCAATAGGAATATCCGCCACGCCGCCGGTGTCCACCATCATGCGGGTGCCACCCATCATCCCTGACCTGTGCAGCGCCGCACCTTTCACGGTGGCGGTCGCCCCCCCTTGCAGCGATATCCCGGCCGACGAATAATGCCCCTCCTGGTAGCTGGCATTGGCATTTACCTGCGCCATATCGCCCTGATGGGTGTAATAAGCGCTCGCCAATGCACCGTTGCGTGAGATGCCGCTGCCCAACTGATAGCTATCGCCGTTTTCCAGCCGATCGTAGTACCCCACCTGATGGGTGTTGTCGTTACGGTCATAGCTGCCGCTGTAGCTGACCGAGCCGTTGCTCCCCCACGGCATCGACAGCGAGAGGTACATGCCGTCGTCATTGACGCCGTTATACTTATTGCGATACCCCGTCAGTGACAGGCTCAGGTTCCTGAACCGGCCGATATCAAAATTACGTGACAGCGTCAGGGTGTAACGATCGTTGGCCGCGCTGTCCCAGTAAGTCTGATGGTTGTAGTTCAGGTAGGCACTTAACCCGAGATCGCGTAAGTGCTGGCTGAAGCTGATGGTGTACATCTCCTTGCTGTTCTGGTTGCGTGTGCCATAGGTGCGCGCATCCAGGAATTCACTCATCGACATGTAGTTCCGCTCCGAGAAGCGGTAGCCGGCAAAGGTCACCTGGCTGTCGTACTCATCGAAGTTTTTCGAGTAGCTCAGCCGATAAGAACCACCTGTTAGGGTGGCGTCTTCCAACTGTGCCAAACGCGCCCGCGACTGGGTCACATCAAACGACAGTGCACCGAACATCATCAGATCCCGCCCGATACCGACCGCCAGGGCGTTGTAATCACCGCCCGCTACGCCGCCGCCGTACAGTGACCAGCCATTGCTGACGCCCCAGGAAAACTCGCCGGTCGCAAACAGCGGCCCGTTGGTATTGTGTTTCCAGTCCGAGGGGCGGCCGCTCGCCAGTTTGTAGCGCACCGTCCCCGGCCGGGTCAGATACGGGATGCTGGCGGTATCGAGGCGGAATTCCTGTACGCTGCCGTCCTGTTCTTCAACCCGCACATCCAACTGCCCAGAGACCGCATCATTGATGTCCTGAATGCGGAACGGGCCGGACGCAACCTGGGTTTCATACAGCACACGCCCCTGCTGGCTGACCACCACCTTGGCGTTGGTGCGTGCTACCCCGGTGATCTCCGGGGCGTAACCGCGCAGGTTCGGCGGCAACATACTGTCGTCGCTGATCAGGCTGGCACCGGTAAACCGGAAACTGTCAAAAATGTCGGAATACAGGAAGTTCTCCCCGACCGACAGCTTGGCCCCCAAACGCGGGACCGCGCGATAGGCGTAATAACGGCTCCAGTCCCAGCTCTGCTGCGTCGGCTGCCCGCGACCGGTTTGATGATCCAGCCGCGTTTGCCAGTCTGCCCGCAGCCGCCAGGCACCCAGATTGGCCCCCACCGTGCCGTTGCCGCTGAGGTTATATCCCTGCTGCCCCCGCTGCTGTTGCCGTTGGGCCTGCGCGTTGAGGTAATAATCCAACAGCAACCCTGGCACGCCCTCATCCCAACGCGACGGCGGATCCCAGTTGTCGGCGGCATATTCCAGATAGGCCTGAGGCAAGCTAACAGTGAGGCTGGCGCTGCCCAAATCGGCACGCGCCGACGTGCCCGGCAGGCTATCCACCGACAGACACTCACCTTGATGCCACCAGGTCAGTTTTTCTTTCACGTCCGGTTTTAAGCCGAACTGTTCTACCATTGCCGGGCTGATGCACGCGGCGCTATCGTCAGCGTCCTGCTCCGCCGGGTAAAAAGTAACGGTTTGCTCAGGCAGCTCCTGCTTATTAACGCGCACCAACATCATATAATCGCCCGGCATGATATATCCGCCACGCGAGAACTGGCCCAGATCAATATTTTCGCGATCTTTTACATCCAGAACGTCGGTATTGAACTGCACCTCTTCCGCACTGGCGTAATACCCAAAAAGACCCAACGCGCAGGCAATACAAATCCCTACTGCACGAGGGCGGAAGGGTAATAAATTCCAGCTCGGCATTATCATGCTCATCAATCCCTTACTTCTTATTTTTACGCCAGCGCTATCAATGAAAAACTTTGTATTTCCACGAACAGGAAATAAGTGACAGGCACATCTGGTGATTTAAAACCTAACGTTTTTCCACGTTATTATCATCCAATCAGTAATAGTCCATTTTAAACCTAATGGTTGAGGTGTATTCTCCACTGCGTAATTTCTGTTGATTGCTGACCAGCCGCAGCGAATAATTTAGTGCTCTGTCACCTTCGGTAATATCAAGCAACGGCGTTGGATTGCCAGGTGATACGATATTTCCCTCGCTGTCGCTAAGCTGTAACGCAACGCCGCGAGCTTGCCCGTCGACACCGAATAATCCATTATCCACCCGCCCATCGAATGTCACCTGAAAGCGTTGCCACTTCGCTAAATTTTCATCAATGCGTCCTAACACACAATTAACCAGGCGAATACTGAATGGGCGAATAGCACCTTGCCCATCGCGTATAATTTGGCTCAATGGTGCTACTGACATATCAATAGTCTGATCGCGGCTATTGGTATCAATGGCGCAGGCCGTTTCAATTACGGCGCCTTGCATGTTAACCCGCCCCCAACCCGCCGCAGCCACGCTGCTTTGCATTGGTAACAGCATTAACAGGCAAAACGCCGAATAAAGCATTCCTGGCTGTTTCATCTCATCATTCTCCCACGAGTCATTCTGGCAAGAATGTATGCGGGGCACGGCCCGCATACATGATTAATCCTGTCAACAAGCCAAATTATTTGTAGTTCAGAATGAAGTTGGCCACGCTCTGGAATTTACCCGGAACGATAGATTTATCATCGCCGCCGTCGCCTTTCAGATAAGCGCTGAAGGCCAAAGTCGCTTCAGAAGCACCGGCGCTGATCAGTTGGCCCGCGCTTGGTTTACCCAGTGCAATCAGGTTATTGCTGCCATCGGTAATTGCAATGCTGGCGCCTTTGGCATCACCGGTCATACCCAACAGGCCATTTTTGCCAGCCGCACCATCAAAAGTAGTGGTCACTGTTTTCGCGGTATCCAGGCTGCATTTTTCCAGGCGAATTTCAAACGGCTTCGGGTCAGAGTTACCACCATTCAGCAGGGAAACGTTCGACACTGCGCCCAGATCAACGGTCTGATCAACAGACTTAGGATCAATTGAGCAAGGTGCATCAATAATAGAGCCAGTGAAGGTAACTTTACCATGTCCTTCATCTGCAGCCTGTGCACCAGAAATAGTACCGAATGCCAAAACTGCGGCCATCATGATTTTATTCAATTTCATTTCAACTTTATCCTTTAAAGGGTCCATTCCCATTTGTGTGAAGTCGCCAATTATTCAGGTTCACACAACCGGCACATGAAAGAGAGGTTTACGCCTCTCTTCTGCATGCCATGTCATAGCTACCGGCAACTGGAAATATGATATATCCCAAAAAATTAAAAAGCTAAAAAATCTAATTAATAGCAAAAAATTGGATGAAAATTCTGAAATTAAATAAAATTAACCGACATATCAGCATGTAAAACTAAGGAATGGCGACCCGTTAAAAACTAAAACTCCTTTAATTTCAACCCTGTTTCAGGCGGAAAATAATTTCCTCAAAAGGAGTTGACTGCCAGTGCTGACCTACCCTAGATTCTACTAATCTTGTTTCAAGACTAATCTTAGTATTGAATATTTTGATGTTTGTACACCAGAATCAAATAGGTATCCGCATGAAATACATAATAAATCTAACACTGATTTTCGATCCGGAAAGTCGATTATTAATGCTGAGGAATAATACCCAACTAACGGTAGGGTTATCTAACCCGGCGACAAGATTGTTAAGCGAGTTGATAAAGAATAATAAAACTGAATTGACGCGTGAAATTCTGCTCAAGCATGTCTGGGAGGATTTTGGGTTTTCTCCGTCCGGCGCCACGTTGAGCAACCATATCAGCGAGTTGAGAAAAGCCTTTGAGGCACTTGGGATGAGTAAAGACATTCTGATCACGGTGCCGCGCATAGGCTTTAAATTGGATGCGGAAATCCATCCAGAAACCAAGCCCCCCAAAGAATTGGCTTCTGCTGAACACATTGAACTTCAGCCGTCGAGTCAACCGGCAGCGGTGGATAACGTCGTAGCGGCCGGTGTGAACACAAGCTCAAAAAAACCATTACGCAGAATGAAAATTCTGGCATTGTCTCTGCTCTTTGTTCTGTGCGTCACCGCGGCGGCGGCGGCATGGGTGACCCTAAGCAAGAATGAACAGCCTGCGCTCATCGGGATCCTGGATAAATGCCATATCTATACTTTGAATGAAGGTAAGCATGACCCCGTGCAATCTGAACATGCGCGAAAAATGCTGGCCAATGAAGGGATCGATTGTGCGCAGACCGATCTTGACATCTATTATATGGAAGCACGTCCTACCAACGAATTCCTTAAGGTTCATTTTATGTCGGTTTGCACCAAGAATAACGATACAAACTATAAAAACTGCAACAACTTCAAGCAGGTTGAGTAGGCTCACATGAACAGAATTATTATCGGTCTGACCAGCCTTGTCATCGTTATTGTCATCCTGAGTGGCGTTTATCACTATTTCAACCGCTCGCACTGGAAACCGTTTCGCTGTGATACTCATTTGAGTTCGCACATAGCGACAAAGGAGGGCAAGAAACTTGAACTCAATCTTGATATTAGCATCATCACTGCCCATGAAGGCAGCAGTGAGGCGCTCACAGTGGGTTCCCTCAAAGGAGAAGGGAAAAATTATATATTTTCCAGGCGAGTTTTCGTCACCATGAAGCAATCCGACTTTAAAGACTTTTCCAAAGCCATGATTATCCGGGAAGAGCGCCATCCCATAGATAATGTACCAGACGAAATCTGGCAAGAATACGTGCTACCAGAAGCGCCAGGCGTCGCATTCTATATGGAAACAAAGCATTTAAATAATAATGCATATCTTATTAAAGGGTTAACCAACCCCCACTTTGTTTGTGCTAGAACATTGGATTAACTTAACCAAAAGGCTTAATCATCTTTCACTCACTGATTAAGCCTTTATTAATACCATCCCGCTAAAGTTAATTGAGGACCACCCTAGTTAACACCGCCTAATACGCTAGTCGCCAGCGCAAGTTGCAGGATAAAAAACTGATAAAACACCACCGGGCAAATCATTTAACCAGATACAGCAATTAAAAGTCATTAACTTGAATGCAGAGCATCTTGTTGGTTAGCCTATTGCTGCCGCTGCATAGCCGGCTTTTATCCGGTGATTAATATCGTAACCCGCACTGTAATACCGGAATCAGTCGATACGCGTGCAGATAAAAGCCAAGAGTCGTGACGTCAAAAAATTGATGACTCAAACCAAGAAGCGTAAACCAGGACGAAGAGAACATGAACAGCACGAACAATGCCATGATGATGGAAACATTGACCATCCGCATCATAGACGATGATAATTTTTTCATTGCAGGACTCGCTATGGCCCTATCCAGCTATTTTAAAAATAAAAAGATCCGCTTTTATACCGGCCCTTCGAATGGAATAACTGCTGATATTATCTTTCAGGCCATTCGCTGTGGCACATTTATTGCGCCAGCCTCTTCCTCTGGGGACAGTAGCCCGACGCTTTATTTTGCCATCGCGGATAGAAAAGATGCTCATCTACAGCACTTATACCGTGGTGTGGCAACGTCCAATATCTTATACCGGCACCAATCGGTGAGCACCGTTTTACACCTCATTGAGAACATCCTGCTTTCACAACAACCGCAGCCCGAAGACACTCAGCAAACAGCAAAAGTCTGTCTCCACGAGCCACTCACACCGCGTGAGCAAGAAGTGCTGCATCATCTTAAGCAGGGTAAAGCGCATGCCAGCGTTGCAAGTTGCATGGGTATCAAGGAGAAAACCATAAGCTCGCACAAACGCGCGGCAATGAAAAAATTGAATTTCAGACGCACTAGCGAGTTATTCCATTGGATGCTGCAGGGCGGTTTAACCCGTCACTAGCCAAGAAAAGTAAATTGAACATGAATTTTCCATCCCCTCTCCATATTACTGTCTCTTGTACCCATCTTAAATTGCGGTCAAATGGCCGTAATTTGAGAAACACAGCAGGCTGATTTTAAAGAGAATTTTTCGGGCGGCAAATTGACAAGTTTAAAGTAACGCCTATAAAAAACAGCAAGATGCCGAGTTGTGTATAAGGGACAGCTCCATATCGAGGAAATCTGCCAAGGTTTTTAGTGAGTATCAAAAGCGAACATTATTAATCATATTCAACTAATTAGATCTAATCCTAAAAAAATCCACGTCGAAACGTGGATTCAGTATCATGGCCAAGAGCAAGCATCTTTTACTCGAAGTAGACCTCGGGGTTATCCGCCAGCGAAACGAAATTCTTGGTATTTTTATCCAGCGTGCGGATCTCGCCACTTTCGATGTCGTACACCCAGCCGTGCAGGCGCAGGGCGTTGTCGCGCAGACCAACGGCAACGGACGGATGAGTCTTGATATTGTTGAGCTGGGCTATCACGTTCTCTTCAACCATAGCGTTAACTTTGTCGATTTCGCTATCCCAGGTTTTCTTCTCTACCACCGCTTTTGCCGCGTCCGCATAGTGCAGCCAGTGGGCAACAGCAGGCATCGGGTCAAGGCACTGGCAAGAAGCTATAGCCTTCATGGCACCACAGTTCGAGTGGCCGCAGATCACTATGTCAGTAACGCCTAGCGCCACAACCGCGTATTCGATGGTCGCCGACACCCCACCCGGCTCCGGGCCAAAGGAAGGGACGATGTTGCCAGCGTTACGGATAACGAAAAGCTGCCCCGGTTCTTGCTGGGTCACCAGCTCGGGTACCAGGCGGCTGTCAGAACACGAAATAAAAAGCGCTTTAGGGTTCTGGCTGGAGGCCAGGCTGCGGAAGAGTTCCTTACGCTGCGGGAAAATCTCTTTCTGGAAACTGAGAAAACCTTCAATAATATGTTGCATAGCACACTCTCTAGATCTGTAGTCTCGATAGTATGATAATCCTTGCTGGCTAAGCTGGAAAGCGGGCAAAACCTTAAGCTAGACGCCCCAGAGGTCCAGCGGAGTGCTTTTAGTATGGGTAGACTATCTGCAAGGAACATAAGAGCCCAGGTAACACAGACGTTGCATAAATGGACGATGCAGATACGGGGCTAGTGAATACGTACAAATCCCCTTCCCTCCTTCGAAGCCATTTCAAAAGTGTTAATATTCTGGCGTTTTAAACCATTTTTAGTAAAAATATTAGTATCACACGTCATCCCCCTTGCTGCTTCATGTCAAAATTATGCTAATATTATGGTGTAATCTGTACTAAAAAGATAAAATATTGATATTATGGCGAAAAAAACAGCACCACTACTTCCTACAACTAACCAGTTGCTGACTGATTTTGGTGAGCGGCTGAAGCTTGCGCGTCTTCGGCGCAAGCTGACGGCTAAACAGGTAGCAGAACGGGCTGGTATGTCGCCAATGACGCTACGTTCGCTTGAAGCCGGGGGAACAGGCGTAACGATAGGTGCATATCTATCTGTCATGCAGGTGTTAGGGCTTGAAAACGATCTGAATAAGTTGGCAGCCGAAGATCAACTAGGCCGCCAACTTCAGGATTCCCGGCTGATAAAGAAGGACATCGTTTTCACTTCCAAAGCAAAACCCAATAAAGCACCGGTAGACAAAAAGCCGCGCTCTGAGGCTGCCTACAGGTATGAAGGATCAGATAAGCAGGCAGCTACAACAACAAAAGCTGGCTCCGAAGCAAACAATACAGCCCACAAAGCGACAGGCACAACGTCGGCCGATCTGGCTGCCCTGCTGAAACCATTGAAGAAGTCAATCAAAGGGAGTTAACGATGGCGATGATTGGGGTATATGCAGACTGGGATGGAATGCGCGGGCCAAAGCGAGTTGGCTTGCTGCATAGCCGACAAACTCGTACGCGAGAGTTGTTTGAATTTCAGTATGACCCTCTAGCACTGACTGATCCCGACCTCAATCGTTTGCAACTTGATCCAGAAATTCTTTTATTCGAGGGTGCCCAGTACCCCACTCACCCACGGGATAAATTCGGTATATTTGGTGACTCCAGTCCCGATCGCTGGGGCCGAATACTGATGAAGCGTCGCCTTGAACGGGATATTCGTGCCGGTATCCAAGCTGAAGGAACCAGGCTATACGAATCAAATTATCTCTTGGGTGTACATGATCTTTATCGAGTAGGAGCTCTACGCTACAAGCTTAATGATGAAGGTGAATTTCTTGATAACCGAGCTGACGAAGCGGCACCTCCCTTTACCGAAATTCACGCTTTAGAAAGGGCAAGCCGCGCACTGGAAGATGATCCAGACAATACATCCCTACAGGGTCAGGAATGGTTGCGGATGCTCATTGCGCCAGGTGGCTCTCTAGGTGGGGCAAGGCCCAAAGCAAGTGTCGTGGACAAGCATGGCCATCTCTATATCGCAAAATTTCCCAGCACCAAAGATGATTACGATGTTGGCGGCTGGGAGATGGTAGCCAATGCTCTCGCCGTGGGTTGTGGGCTGAACGTCGCAACAGCTGAAGCGCATAAATATGCCTGCGATTACCACTGCTTTATGGTCCGTCGGTTCGACCGTACAGGATCCGGCCAGCGCCTTCATTTTGCTTCTGCCATGACAATGACCAGACATCAAGATGGTGATGATGCCTCTACAGGTGTCAGTTATCTTGAACTTGCAGACGTCCTGATAAGACATGGCGCACAAACAAAAACCGACCTGCAAGAACTCTGGTCAAGGATTGTTTTCAATATTCTTGTCTCTAACACCGATGATCACTTACGCAATCATGGTTTCATTTTGGTCCCTGGCAAAGGCTGGCGGCTTTCTGCAGCCTACGATATGAATCCCGTTCCCTGGTCTGACGGCCTAAAGCTTAATATCACCGAAGCAGATAATGCACTAGATCTCGAACTGGCACGCGAAGTCGCTGAATATTTCCGTTTGAACTTGGCACAGGCCGATGAAATTATTGAAAACTTTATGGGGATCGTGGCTCAATGGAGGACAATTGCTGATGGTTTGGGACTACCTCTTCGGGAGCAGGAACGAATGTCTGAAGCATTTAGAGTTGCGAATGGATAACCCTAGCAAACATACGACACCTAGAGTGCTGAGCACTGGTTAGCAATGAAATCACTGAGTTTTTCCGTTCAATCAATCCGGTGGCAAAGCAAATTGCAGACGTTCGTACGTAAACCCTAAGTTGATGTTGATTGAATCAGGTTGTCTGAAAAACCTCAAGGAGCCTTGCGGGGACTGGATTTCAGGCACAAAAAAAGCCGCTCGAAGGCGACTTGATTTGCGTACTGACTAATGGTGCCGAAGGCCGGACTCGAACCGGCACGTATCTCTACGGTTGATTTTGAATCAACTGCGTCTACCGATTTCGCCACTTCGGCACTGAAGTAGTATGCGGAAAACGTGGGCATTATACCTTCCCACTTGCCTCGCGCAACACTTATCAAGCATTCAACGAGTTGAATGTTGAAAAAAACGTCACCCGTCGATTTTCTCGGCTTACTCTGCTCATTTATCACTCTAAATTGAGTTCATCAGTGACCGCGATCGCCCCTCACACCAACCCGCTCCCACAGGGAGAGGGAGCCGATCGAGCCGATTTGTGAGTGGCTGGATAATTTTCCAAGAAGCAGATTTTATGCAGTGGGCAGATAGGCTGCCATCAGCCAATCTACTCTGCTGCCCCACCACCATCCTGCACTTTTTTGTTACACCTCACACTTTTCATCACAACCTTCTGTGACTCCCATTATCGCAAATAAAAAAAACAACCAATTGAATACAAATAACTTTTCACCAAAATACTCTACAGTCCCCCACCCACCCTTCTGTGACAACCCTCGTTTATTTGTTAAATCAAATGATTGAATATTAATAACATAACAAAAAATAACAGCCATCCAGCGGCACCATCGCTACCGACCCGGAGTTGAGCATGATCCCATCGGAACGCCGCGATTTTATCTATCGCTATGTACATGAGTATCAGTTGGTCACCATCGTGGCCTTGGCCGAGTTGATGAGCGTTTCACATATGACCGTCAGGCGTGACATTCATCAACTGGAAGAAGAAGGCAAGGTGATTAGCGTCAGCGGCGGCGTGCGCCTGAGTGACGCACTACGCCAGGAACTGGCCTACAAAGAGAAGGCCCAACTGCATCACCGGCAAAAACGGGCCATCGGCAAATATGCCGCCAGGCTGGTCGAGGATGGCCAGGTGGTCTACCTGGACGCGGGCACCACCAGCTTCGAGATCGCCCGCCAACTGGCCGAGCGCTTCAACCTGACGGTAGTCACCAACGATTTTTCCATTATCCAGCACCTGATGAATCGCCCACAGCTCAACCTGTTTCACACCGGCGGGCGGGTCGATCAACGCAACTATTCCTGCGTCGGCAGCTGCGCCGCCATGCTATTGCGCACCTTGAATATCGACGTGGCCTTTATCAGCACCAGCTCCTGGGATTTAGAGCATGGCCTATCTACCCCGCACGAGGAGAAAGTGCTGGTGAAACAGGCGCTGCTGGACGTGGCCCGGCGCAAGGTGCTGGTCTCCGACAGCAGTAAATACGGCAAGTACGGCATGTTTCGCGTCTGCCCACTGACGGCGCTCGACGACATCATCTGCGATGCCGCCCTGCCGCCAGAAACGCAGCAGCAACTCCAAGAGCGTGGCGTGCGGCTGCACAGCATCAACCTCTGATAACAACCCCTACAGGAAAAGGAATAAAACCATGAAGGTCATCATTACCGGTGGAGCAGGTTTTTTGGGTCAACGCTTGGCAGCCGCGCTGCTGCAAGACAATACGCTGCCTTTTGACGAACTGGTTCTGGCTGATATCCAGCAACCAAACGCCGCGCTAGCGGATCCACGAGTTCGCTGCCTGGCACTCGACCTCACTCAACCCGATGCCGCCGATCGGTTGATCGACAGTGAGTGCAGCGTGCTCTATCACCTGGCCGCCATCGTCAGTAGCCATGCAGAAAGCGACTTCGATCTCGGGATGCAGGTGAACTTCGACGCGACTCGCCAGCTACTGGAGGCCGCTCGCCGCCATGCCCCAGCGATGAAGTTTATCTTCACCAGTTCGTTGGCAGTGTTTGGTGGCCAGCTTCCGGACACCGTTACTGATGATTGCGCCGTGCAGCCGCAATCCTCCTATGGCGCACAAAAGGCGCTGTGTGAGCTGTTGATCAACGATTACGCCCGCAAAGGATTTGTCGATGCGCGTGTGCTGCGTCTGCCTACCATCAGCGTGCGCCCCGGCAAGCCGAATAAGGCGGCCTCCTCCTTTGCCAGCGGCATCATCCGTGAACCGCTGCACGGGGAGCCTTCCGTCTGCCCGGTCTCCCCGGAGTTGGCTTTGTGGCTGTCCAGCCCCGGCACCGTGGTACGCAACTTTATCCATGCTGCCACGCTGCCCGCCGCGCAGTTTGGCACCTCACGCATCGTCAACCTGCCTGGCATCAGTGTCACGGTGGAGCAGATGCTAGCCGCACTGGAGGAGGTAGCCGGTGAGCAGGCTCGTGCCAAAGTGAGCTTTGTGCCGGATGAAGCCATCAACCGCATTGTCGCCAGTTGGCCAGGCAACTTCGATGTGCAACGCGCATTGGCGTTAGGGTTCTTCGCCGATGAGAACTTCCAACAGGTCATCCGCGCCTTTATGCGCGATGAGATGCCACAGGCCGGGAGCTGATTATGGCACTTTATACTCCCATCATTGGTTTGGCGGTGGCCGTATTCGTACTGGTGTGGCTGGTATTGCGCACCCGGGTTCACGCACTGATCGCCATGCTGGCGGCGGCTTCTATCGCCGGGATCAGCGGCGGGCTGAGCGCCATGCAAACGGTAGATACCATCTCCAAAGGGTTTGGCAGCACGCTCGGCAGCATCGGAATTGTCATTGGTCTGGGGGTGATGATGGGCCGCGTGCTGGAAGTTTCTGGCGCGGCGGAGCAGATCGCCTTCAGCTTTATCAAGTGGCTGGGTAAAAAGCGCGAAGAGTGGGCGTTGGCGATCACCGGCTATATCGTCAGCATCCCGATCTTTGTCGATTCTGCCTTCGTCATCCTTTATCCGCTGGTCAAAGCGCTGGCCAAGAAGGGGCAACGCAACCTGCTGACGCTCGGTGTAGCCTTGGCTGGCGGCCTGATCATTACCCACCACGCGGTGCCGCCAACCCCTGGCCCATTAGGCGTCGCGGGGATCTTCGGCGTGGATATCGGCGCCATGATGCTGGCCGGGCTGGTGCTGGCCATTCCCTGCGTGATCGGCATCGTGATCTATGCGCGCTGGCTCGGTACCTATTACCCTGATTTTACGCCGGAAAACCAGGATGAGGAGCCGGAAGATCTGCGGACCGCCCACCAGCGCTATCTGGCCGAGAAAGAGGCCAAGGTGCTGCCGAGCTTAACGCTATCGCTGTTGCCAATCATCGCGCCCATCGTACTGATCTTTATCAACGCGGTGAACACTATGCTGGCCAAGGCTGAAGGAATGGCCTGGCTGGGGGAAAGCCTGTGGGGGCAAGCCTTTGCCTTCCTCGGTGCACCGGTGATTGCGTTGGCCATCAGCGTGCTGTTGGCGGTTTACACCCTGATGCCCAAGGTAGACAAGCACGAGACGCTGGAGAGACTGGAGGAAGGCTTGCAGGCCGCCGGGATTATCCTGCTGGTGACCGGTGCCGGTGGCGCGCTAGGGGCGGTATTGCGTGAAAGTGGCACTGGCACCTTGCTGGCTCAGCACGTCGCCAATCTGCCGCTGTCTCCGGTGTTGATCCCCTTCTTTATCGCTACGCTGGTGCGCTTGATACAGGGGTCGGGCACCGTTGCCATGATCACCGCAGCGTCCATCTCGGCCCCCATCGTCAGCCAGTTGCCCGGCGTCAATATGCTCGCCGCCGCGCAGGCCGCCACCATGGGCGCGCTGTTCTTCAGCTACTTTAACGACAGCATGTTTTGGGTAGTCAACAGGATGATGGGGATTAAGGACGTGAAGCAGCAGATGATGGTCTGGTCAGTGCCCACCACTATAGCCTGGGCGATCAGCCTGGTCGGTATTTTACTGCTGGACTGGATCTTGTAGCCCCTCACCCCAACCCTCTCCCACAGGGAGAGGGAGCCGCCCGAGCCACTTGTCAGCCTAAACGCTCCAGTTAGCCCCCCGATTAAGCTAGCAAAAACTTTCCTAATTCCTTGATAACTAAAATAGTTTGACCTACCTATCATTATTCAGGATTGGTCAGACCTTTAGGGGAAGCGGATTGACCTCGATCAAAAATGACATACCGGCTGGTCGGTATGATCGCCGCATGAATACCCACGTGCATCGCAAGAAAGACCCGGAACGACTGCAAGAGCAGTTGCTGGAAGCCGCTAGTATCATCGCAGCCAAAGATGGGATTGCCGCGCTGTCGCTAAACGCCGTCGCCAAACAGGCTGGGGTCAGCAAGGGCGGGCTGCTGCACCACTTTCCCGGCAGGCAGGAGCTGATCCACGCACTGTTTATTCGCCTGTTGGCGGTGATGGATCGCGGGATTATGGCACTGATGGCCGTGGACGATAACCCGCGCGGGCGCTTCTCCCGGGCCTATCTGATGTACCTGGCAGGCATCAGTGAAACCGACACCAGCCGTCAATTGGCCCTGCTGTCGCTGGCCATGCCGCATGAAATGGTGTTGCGTAAATGCTGGCGGGACTGGGTGCTGCAACATCTGGCCAACGCCGATGAACTGGATCGCAGCTACGTAGGTAACTTGGTGCGCTATGGTGCAGACGGCCTGTGGCTTTCTGAACTCACGGAAGGAGTCACTATGACGCCGGAAGAGCGGCTTGCATTGGTGACGAGGCTGGCGGCAATGACCTTCGAGGAGCTTTAACCTCCGCGGTTCGCGGGCAGCCAATCACCCAGGGGCGATAATGAAATATAAAATTAATGCCTTTCTTATTTATGACGCCACCGAAGGCTCGCTAAAGCTGGACGACGGCGGCAAGTCAGATAGCCAGCTCACCATCACTGCCAACGCCCTGCTGTTCTTCATGATCCAGCATCCTGGCGTGATCAGCCGCGATACGGTGATGCAGCGGGTTTGGGACGACAACGGGCTGATGTCCTCCAACAGCAATCTGAACCAGTATCTGAGCATCCTGCGCAAAGCCTTCCGCCGTTACGGCATTGAGAACGTGATCGTCACCGTGGCCCGGGGCCGGCTGGAAATCAACCCAGAGCTGACGATCGAAGTGATCGATGACTCCTTGTTGCATCCGGTAATACATGCCAGCGAACAGGGATCCCCTGTCGAGGTAGCTCCAGAGCCAGTAACGGTTGGGGCGGACCCAACCAGCAACGATCGCTACTGGGGTTATGCCGGGGCGATGATATCCCTATTGGCCATCGCGCTGATCGGCTGGTCGTGGAGTAACAACGGCAGCCTGACCCCACTCGTCTTCCCCCCCGTCGCGCAGGAACCCATTGAGGTGTTATCCACCGACGCCATGATAAATCCAAGAATGCGCGAGAATTACCTGAAAAACTTTATTGCCGTCAAAGAAAAAAAGAACATAAAGTATGATAAAGACGAACGTTTTCTGTTCTTTTATGGTGATAAGCTGCAATCCAACGGTTTAGGCCGGACATTTCTCGCACATTGCGCCAAACATCAAGATAATACATTCAGCTACTGCGATAACTATTTTTATTATTCATGGAAATAAATTATGAAAACACTGGGCTGGGGGAGAAGGCTGTTTGCCGTCTCTATCATATTGCTACTGGTCTCACTATTTATCACCGTTAAGCAGAATGTTATCCGGCGCGATGATATTTTAAATTGCTCAACCAAAGCCATTATGCATTTTGAAGACACCGTCACTGAATCCGTCAACGTCAATATCCACTTTAACTTTAATGTCAAAGGTAAAGGTTCCATCGTGGTGGAAGGATATTCAGACTCAGAGGCAGGCTGGCTTTATTTACAACGCTACGTACAGTTTGATTATGCCAGCAAGCGCGTTTCCCCAAGTGCCCGCTATTATCAGATCAACCGTTGGGTCTCCAGCAAGTCCTCTATCGATCAATCACCCGACGTGATCTTTGATTACTTTATGCGGGAAATGTCAGACAGCCACGACGGCCTGCAATTGGCGATGGAAAAAATCAACGCCGATACCGTGCTGCTCAGTTCGATCAACTCCCCACTGTTTATCTGCGCGTTGAAACCCGGCAGCCAGTTAGAGTAGCGCCCGTTTCCCAGCAAAGCTGTTCCCCCTTGTCATAAGCCTCTGGTCAGCCTCCCTTAGCCCTTACAATCCCCTAAAAATACCCCTGATAGTCATAATGCCTGTCGGTTATTCGGCGATCGCCATTTCCCCCTCACCCCAACCCCATCTCCAAAAAGGAGAGGGAGCCAGTACGGAGCCGAAGTTAGGTACAGAGGCTAATCTGTGGCACGTTCAGTCCCCTCTCCCTGCGGGAGAGGGTTAGGGTGAGGGGAGATTGCCGACCTTAACAACTCCCCAAAAAAACCTGCGCTGCCCCACAGTCTGCAAGACCCTCCGCTACCTAAAAAACCCATTTGATAACCATAGATTTAACATTATTTTCCGCCCTTGAGTGAATGCCAAAACCCGCCATTTCTTGCCAGGGAGCAGAACTATTATCGGGCTGATTATCAGAGCAAACAGATAAAAATAGGATAAATTAACGCTTATTATTAGAACAAAAAACTAAATAGATATTGATTAATGAATTTATATTTTGAATAACTGCCGGAGGGGTATAGTGCCCTTAGCCGTCGGAAACCTTGATCCCCTCATGGCCGAACGGCACAGCAGATGACAACTCATAAACCGGCTTTGTGGAGGAAACAACAATGGGTGATGCATTAGGCTTAATCGAAACCAAAGGGTTGGTGGCCTGTATTGAAGCGGCGGATGCCATGTGCAAAGCGGCCAACGTCGAACTGATCGGCTATGAAAACGTCGGTTCCGGCCTGGTCACCGCCATGGTGAAAGGTGACGTCGGTGCGGTAAAAGCCGCCGTCGATTCCGGCGTGGAATCCGCACAACGCGTGGGTGAAGTAGTGACTTCACTGGTTATCGCCCGCCCACACAACGACATCAACAAAATCGTGATTAAGCATAAAGCGTAAACAACGCTTCTGAGGAGAACGGATCATGGGTGACGCATTAGGATTGATTGAAACCAAAGGGCTGGTGGCCTGTATTGAAGCCGCCGATGCGATGTGCAAAGCGGCCAACGTGGAACTGATCGGCTATGAGAACGTCGGTTCCGGCCTGGTTACCGCGATGGTGAAAGGCGACGTTGGCGCGGTCAAGGCGGCGGTGGATTCCGGTATCGAATCGGCCAAGCGCGTGGGTGAAGTGGTTACCTCACTGGTGATTGCCCGCCCGCATAACGATATCCAGAAAATCATCTCGCAGTACAAAATCACCGAATAACAAGGAATTCACCGATGAAAGATGCACTCGGATTGATCGAAACCAAAGGGTTGGTGCCAGCTATCGAAGCCGCCGATGCCATGTGTAAGGCCGCCAATATTGAACTGATTGGCTATGAAAACGTCGGCTCCGGCCTGGTCACCGTGATGGTGAAAGGCGACGTGGGTGCCGTTAATGCGGCGGTGGAATCCGGTATTGAAGCCGCCAGCCGGATTGGCGAAGTCATTTCATCACGGGTTATTGCACGCCCACATAATGATATTGAGAAAATCGCCTCACAGCATAAGGCGTAATTCAGCCTGATTACCGGCAGTGGCAGATAAGTACTCTACCCGATTACAGCAAGTAAAAAATTAAACTCCTATTCAGGGGAATAGACTAATGACCACATTAGATCCGGATTTACAATCCATTCAGCAGGCTCGCACGCTGATTAAAAATGCCAAACAGGCGCAATTGCTGTTTGCCAAGTATTCACAGGAAAAGATCGACGGCATTATTAAACATATTGCCAGCGAAGCGGCCAGGCATGCAGAAGAATTGGCGAAGATGGCCCATGAAGAAACCGGCTTCGGCAATTGGCAAGACAAGGTGTTAAAAAACATTTTCGCCTCTGAAAAAGTTTTTGAGCATATTAAGGATTTAAAAACCGTCGGTATTATTCGTGACGATCAGCAGAATAAAGTCATGGACGTGGGCGTCCCGTTAGGGGTTATTACCGCTCTGGTGCCGTCCACCAACCCAACCTCAACCATTTTCTATAAGACGCTGATCGCGCTGAAGGCCGGGAACGCCATTATTTTCTCCCCGCACCCTAATGCACGCCAGTGCAGCCAGCGGGCGATTGAGATCGTCAAACAGGCCGCGCTCCAGGCCGGTGCCCCAGCGGGTATCGTTGATGGCCTGACCCAGTTGACGCTGGAAGCCACCAAAGCCCTGATGCACAGCAAAGACGTCGCACTGATCCTGGCTACCGGCGGCGAAGGCATGGTCCGTGCAGCTTACAGTTCCGGCACGCCAACCATCAGCGGCGGCCCAGGCAACGGCCCGGCGTTTATCGAACGCAGCGCCAATATCCAGCAGGCGGTGAAGGACATCATCACCAGCAAGACCTTCGATAACGGCGTGATCTGCGCCTCTGAACAGTCGATCATCGTGGAAAAGTGCATCTATCAGGACGTGCACCGCGAGTTACTGGCCCAGGGCTGCTACTTCATGAACGACGATGAGTCTGCCCGCCTGGCCAACATCCTGTTACGCCCGAACGGCATGATTAATCCTGAAGTGGTGGGCAAGACCGCCATCTACCTCAGCGAACGCGCCGGATTCTGCGTACCTGCGACTACCAGGGTGCTGATTTCGTTACAAAACAGCGTCTCGCGTAAAAACCCTTACGCCCGTGAAAAACTCTGCCCGGTGTTGGGGCTGTACATCGAAGAAGACTGGATGAGCGCCTGTGACCGCGTGGTGGAGTTACTCACCAACGAAGGTCTGGGGCATACGCTGGTCATCCACACCCAGAACCAGCAGGTGATCCGCGAGTTTGCGCTGCAAAAACCGGTGCACCGCATCCTGATCAATACGCCCGCCGCGCTGGGAGGCATTGGCGCAACCACGAATCTTATACCTGCGTTGACGCTCGGTTGCGGTGCCGTCGGTGGCGGCTCCAGCTCGGACAACGTCGGCCCGATGAACCTGCTGAACGTACGTAAAGTCGGCTATGGCGTTCGTAGCATCGAGGATCTGCGCCAACCACAACCCGCAGCTCAACCGTGCAGTGCGCCAACCAACCATAGCACCAGCATCTTCGACGATAACCGCTTTGCAGCTCCAACGGCAGCGGTAGCTCCACAGGCCGCACCGGCACCGCTGTATGCCCAGGGCGACGATCGTTTCGGGGCGGTCACCCGCGCAGTGGTTAACGCCGCAGCCAATGACATCACCGAAGAGAACGTCGAACGGATCATTACGGAAGTGCTTGGACGCCTGTCCCGGTAACACATCAACCAAGGGTGAAAACATGATCCTCGCAAAGGTAACCGGCCATGTGGTGGCCACGCAGAAAAGTGACGAACTACGCGGCAGCAATCTGCTGCTGGTCACAGCGCTGGGTGACGACCTGGAAGCCATCAAAGATCGCACTTACGTCGCCGTCGACAGCGTCGGTGCCGGTGAAAACGATCTGGTGTTGGTGGAAGAGTATTTCGCACTGAGTAAAGACCGCTACAAGGCCATGTCGATCGTTGCCATTGTCGAGAAGGTTCACCGGGAGCGTTAAGAGTAAGAGGAAGTAGGCATGAATGAGTTTCTGATTAAGCCAAAAATCCATTTCGGTGAGGATGCGCTGCTCGCTCTGAGCAGCTTGCCTGGACGCTCGGCGTTTTTGGTCACCGATCAGGCGATGGTGAAGTTTGGCTTGGCCGAGCGGGTAACCAGCCTGCTCCAACAACAGCAGATCCGCTGTCGTCAGTATGACGAGGTAGCCTCCGACCCGGATATCTACGCCATCGTCAGCGGCATGAAACTGATGGATGACGACTATCCGGACCTGGTGATTGCCTTGGGTGGCGGCTCGGTGATTGATGCCGCCAAGGCGGTGATGTATGCGCTGTGGCATTGCCGTAAAGACAGCGGCCGTAGCAAGCCTTGCTTTGTCGCCATCCCCACCACCAGCGGCACCGGTTCCGAAGTCACCAGCTTCTCGGTGATCAAGTCCCGCAGCCAAAAGCTGGTGTTGGTGGACGAGTTCATGCTGCCCGACATCGCCATCCTCGATCCTCAGTTAGTGAAGTCGGTGCCGGCCAGCATTACCGCCGATACCGGGATGGATGTGCTGTGCCATGCCCTGGAGGCCTATGTCTCCCGCAAGGCCAGCGACTTCAGCGATGCAATGGCCGAAAAAGTGGTGCAGATGGTGTTCGGCCACCTGCTGACCTGCTACCAACAGGGCAGCAACCTGCCAGCGCGGGAAAAAATGCACAACGCTTCATGCATGGCCGGGATGGCGTTCACCAATGCCTCGTTGGGGATTACCCACAGTCTGGCGCACGCCCTCGGCGGTATGTTTGGCATCCCCCATGGCCGGGCCAATGCGCTGCTGATGACATCGGTGGTCGCCTTCAATGCCGACGTTGACGGCAACTGCGACACCCCGGCCGCACACAAGTATGCCGCCCTGGCTCGCCTGTTGGGGCTGCCAAGCACCTCAGTTCGTGATGGCGTTAACAGCCTGCTGGTGGCGATCGAAACGCTGAAACAGGAAATGCAGCTACCGGCCAATCTGCAAGCCGCAGGGGTAGAGGAACACCGCTTCCAGGTTTGCCTTGGCGAACTGGCCACGCAGGCGCTGCACGACAGTTGCACGCCAACCAACCCGCGCGACGTTAACGCGGCAGATTTGGAGAAACTGTTCCGCCTCGCCTACAGCGGCGGCCCGGTACAGCTTCAATAACGCACTCATTACAGTCAACGGATTTTGCCAATTTGTGTGAAAGCCGCAGGACATCAGGAGAGATTTGAACATGGCCCATTATTCACTGACGCCACGCGTAAAACTGCTGGCAGAAAGACTCTTATCCCAAAACAGCACCATCAGCACCGAACGTGCCGCCATTCTGGAAACGCTGGGTGGCGATGTGGCCGGCATGCCGCAGTTGGTCAAGAATGCCAAGCTGTTCAATGAGCTGGTCAAGCAACTGCCCGGCTACATCGGCCCCGATGAGCTGATCATCGGCAGCCAATCCTCCACGCCGCGCGCCGCCGTGTTCCACAGCGAAAGCGAACTGCGCAGTCCTTCGGCCTTCACCGCGTTTGGCCAGACCTCACCAGACTATCTGGCGGTGATCACCAAAGGATTGTTCGCCATCGAAGCCGAAATGGAAGACCGTGCCAGAAGCATCGGCAGCGCCGTCAGCCGTTCTGGACTAGACGAAGTCAACCAATGCCGCGCCATGATCTACGCCTGCAATGCGGCGATGCATCTGGCGCAGAAGCTGGCCAGCAAGGCAGAAAACATGGCGGCGGTAGAAAACCATCCGTACCGCAAGGCGGAGCTGCAAGAAGCGGCTACCATGCTGAAAAAAGTCCCGGCTTACGGGGCTAGCAGCTTTAAAGAGGCTTGCCAGTCGTTCTACTTCTTCCAACTGGCGCTGCACCTGGAAAACGGCAGCTATGCGGTTTACCCAGGCGGCTTCGACAAGCTGCTGTACAGCTTCTATCAACAGGACATTACCCGTGGCGTGCTGACGCCGGAGCAGGCTTACGAAATCGTCGAGTGCCTGTGGCTGAAACTGTGTGAGCTTTCCGAAGTGCGCGCACCGCGTGAGCTGGACGGCTACCCAATGTTTGACGCCATGCTGCACGGCGTGCGCCTCGACGATCCGGCACTGGTGATCAACGATCTTTCCGCCATGTTGCTGGCAGCCCGTAGCAATCTGATGACGCTCAACAGCAACCTGCAGGTGAAACTGTTCGCTGGCCAGGCGGGTGCTCGCCCACAGTACAGTGCGCCATCGGCCCCGTTCGTGGCAGCCTCGGCGCAAGACGTGGCAACCCACAAACTGATGGAGGGGCTGACACCACGCCTGCAACGCCTGCGTGACAACTACCTCGATGCTCGCCCAAGTGTGTCTATCTATCGCGCCATCACCTTTACCGAGATGGCGAAAAACAACCCGGGTCTACCAACCATTCTGCTGCGCGCCAAGTCTTTCCGCGCCGCCTGTGAAACCGCACCGATCCTGATCCAGCAAGATGAGTTGATCGTCGGCCATCCGTGCGGCAAACCGCGTGCCGGGGCGTTCTCACCGGATATCGCCTGGCGCTGGGTGCGTGACGAGCTAGACACCATGGGCACCCGCCCGCAGGATCCGTTTGTTATCTCCGAGGCCGACAAGAAGACGATCCGCGAAGAGATCGTACCGTTCTGGGAAGGCCGTTCGCTCGATGAGATCTGCGAGGCACAGTATCGCGAAGCGGGCGTGTGGGCCTTCAGCGGTGAAACCTTTGTCAGCGACCTTTCCTACCACCAGATTAACGGCGGTGGCGATACTTGCCCAGGCTACGACATCCTGCTGTTCACCAAAGGGATGAACGGCATCAAGGCCGATGCCCAACAGCACCTCGCGGCGCTGAGCATGGAAAACCCGGCGGATATCGACAAGATCTACTTCTACAAAGCGGCCATTGAAACCTGTGACGGCGTGGTGGCCTATGCCAAGCGCATCGCGGACAAGGCCCGTGAACTGGCCGCCATTGAGCAAGATCCGGCACGCCGTGCGGAACTGCTGACCATCGCAGAAACCAACGAAAACGTCCCAGCCAACCCACCGAAGACCCTGCAAGAAGCGCTGCAAAGCATCTGGACGGTGGAGTCGCTGTTTGAAGTGGAAGAGAACCAGACCGGGCTGTCGCTGGGCCGTCTGGATCAGTATTGCTACCCGATGTACCAGGCCGATATCGCCTCTGGCCGCCTGACGCAGGAACAGGCGTTGGAACTGTTGCAGGCCTTCATCATCAAGTGTGCCGAACTGATGTGGATGTCCAGCGAACTGGGTGCCAAGTACTTCGCTGGCTACCAGCCGTTTATCAACCTGACCATCGGCGGGCAGAAACGCAGCGGTGGCGATGCCTGTAACGATTTGACCTATCTGATCATGGACGCCGTACGCTTTGTCAAAGTGTACCAGCCGTCGCTGGCCTGCCGTATCCATAACCAGTCACCGCAGAAGTACATGGAGAAGATCGTCGACGTGGTGAAAGCGGGTATGGGCTTCCCGGCCTGCCACTTTGATGATTCCCACATCAAGATGATGCTGCGCAAGGGCTTCGACTTTGAAGACGCGCGCGACTACTGCCTGATGGGCTGCGTAGAGCCGCAAAAATCCGGCCGCATCTATCAGTGGACCTCTACCGGTTATACCCAGTGGCCGATCGCCATCGAGTTCGTGCTCAACCGTGGCCGCATGGTGCTGTTCGACAGCTATCAAGGGTTGGATACCGGTGAGCTGAGTACCCTGAAAACCTACGAAGAGTTCGACAATGCGGTGAAGGCGCAGATCGCGCACATCGTCAAACTGTCGGCTATTGGCACCGTGATCAGCCAGCGTGTCCACCGCGACGTGGCACCAAAACCACTGATGTCGCTGCTGGTGGAAGGCTGTATGGAACAGGGTAAAGACGTGGCCGCCGGTGGCGCAGTGATCAACCACGGCCCTGGGCTGATCTTCTCCGGTCTGGCGACCTATGTCGACTCCATGGCCGCGATCCGCAAGCTGGTGTATCAGGATGGCAAATACACCCTGGAGCAGATCCGTGACGCGCTGCTGGCCAACTTTGAAGGCTTTGAACAGCTGCGCCGCGATTGTCTGAACGCGCCGAAGTACGGCAACGACGATGACACGGTCGATCAGTACGCGCTGGACATCACCGAGTGGACCGAGCGTGAGTGCCGCAAGTACAAGATGCTCTACTCCACGCTGAGCCACGGCACCCTGTCGATCTCCAACAATACGCCGATCGGTGAACTGACCGCCGCGACGCCAAACGGCCGCCTGGCCTGGATGCCACTTTCCGACGGGATCAGCCCGACGCAAGGTGCGGACAAACAGGGCCCAACCGCCATCATCAAGTCCGTCAGCAAGATGAACGTGGAAACCATGAACATCGGCATGGTGCACAACTTCAAGTTCCTCAAAGGGCTGCTCGATACCCCGGAAGGCAAGAACGGGCTGATCACCCTGCTGCGTACCGCGTCCATTCTGGGCAACGGCCAGATGCAGTTCAGCTACGTGGATAACGAAGTGTTGAAGCAGGCACAGGTGGAGCCAGAGAAATATCGCGACCTGATCGTCCGCGTAGCGGGTTACAGCGCGTACTTCGTCGAGTTGTGCAAAGAAGTTCAGGACGAAATTATCAGCCGTACGGTCATTGAGAAGTTCTGACCTTAGCCTTGGATAAGACAGGGACGTCTTATCCCATCAGCCTTCGAAGAAAGGGGAAAATAGAATGGATAACACGCTGGAGAAAAAGGGTCGGATATTCAATATCCAGAAATACTCGATCTACGACGGAGACGGTATTCGCACCCTGATTTTTTTCAAAGGTTGTAACATCCTCTGCGCCTGGTGCGCCAACCCCGAGGGGCTCACCAGCAATTTCCAGGTGATGTATTCACATGATAAGTGCGTTGACTGTGGGCAATGTGTTGATGTCTGCCCGGTGGGGATCCATTCCCAGCGCCAAAACGCACAAGGCGATCTCAAGCACCACCTCGATCGCAACATAGACTGCATCGGTTGCCGCAAGTGCGAAGAAGTCTGCATCTCCGGCGCACTGGACATCATGGGCAAGGACGTCACGGTGCAGGAGCTGATGGATATCATCCTGCAGGACGTCGATTTCTATCATGCCTCCGGCGGTGGCGTCACCCTGGGCGGTGGCGAGCTGAGCCTGCAAACCGACTTTGCGGCCGCGCTGCTGACCGAATGCAAAAAACAGATGATCAACACCGCCATCGAAACCAATGGCACCACCTCGCTAGCCAATTATGAAAAGCTGGCGACCTGCACCGATATGTTCCTGTTCGATATTAAACATATCGATAGCGCACGGCATAAAGCGTTGTTTGGCATGGGCAACGAAGGCGTAAAAAGAAACCTGGAGCGCCTGGTGGAGTTGGGCAGCCACATCGTGGTGCGCATGCCTTTGGTACGCGGCTATAACGATTCTTACGATGCCATCACCGGTGCCATTGACTATGTCATGGCCCTGGCACGCAAAGGCAATATCAGCCGTATCGACGTGTTGCCTTATCACCAACTGGGTAAAAACAAATACCAGCGGCTCGACATGATCTATCCGGTCAAAGACGACCCAAGTTACAGCAATGAAGAACTGGACCAACTGGCGGCTTTTTTCCAGCGCTTTGACTTTGATATCCGCCTGGTAAGGCACTAAGGAGATTGAGATGAACTTAAGCCTGGGAGTGATTGAAACCTATGGCCTGACCGCCGCGATCCACGCGGCCGATGCGGCCTGTAAATCCGCAGCGGTAACGGTCCTTGGGTACAAAAAGATTGGTTCTGGCCTGGTTAGCGTGTTCTTTGCCGGTGAAATCAGCGCGGTGAAAACCGCCATCGACAGCGGTGTGGCAGTGATCAAACAACCGGCGTTTATCAAAGGCCAGTTGGTGATTGCCCGCCCGGAAAAACAGGTCGTCGCGCTGCTGACCGGGCTGAAAGGCAAGGAGCTTACGCCGCCAGCGGCCAAGGTACAGCAAGAACCGCCAGCGCCAGTAGCGGAAGTGGCCGCCCCGCAGTCAGAAGCCACAGCGCCGGTAGTCGAACCCCCTGTTGCCGACAACAAACCCGCCCGCACCGGCGGCAAGAAAGAGTCTAAATAACCGTACAGCTTCTGAGATCGGGTAGGAATAACAGTATGTTTAATGAGTCGTTACTGGAAAGGATCCGCCATAACCTGGCAGAGAACTATTCTTCTCCCACCGGCATCGCCATCCCGGTTGGGGTTTCTAACCGGCATGTCCATCTGTCGCAGCAGGATATTGAAACGCTGTTTGGTGCCGGTTATCGGCTGACGCCATGCAAAGAGCTACGCCAGCCGGGGCAGTTCGCCGCGAAAGAGTGCGTGATGATCGTCGGCCCGAAAGGCTCGCTCTCCAAGGTGCGGGTGTTGGGGCCAGCGCGCGAATGTACTCAGTTGGAAATCTCCAAGGCGGACTGCTTTACCCTGGGGCTGAAGGCTCCGGTACGCGAATCCGGCAATCTGAACGCCTCCGGTGACGCCATGCTGGCTGGCCCGGCGGGCTATGTTTCACTGCATTCACAGGTGATTTGTGCCCAGCGCCATATCCATATGAACCCGCAGGATGCCGCCAGGTTGGGCGTGCAGAACGGACAGAAGGTGCGGGTGAAAGCGGCAGGCGTGCGTGGGCTGATCTTTGACGAAGTCATCGTGCGGATCAAAGCCAGTTTTGCTCTGGAACTGCACATTGATACCGATGAAGCCAACGCCGCCGGGCTGGCTTCCGGTGACAACGTGGTTATCGTTCCCTAAGGCGGCAAATATGATGCAGCGTGAAATCATCGATAAGTTGGTCAGTGAAGTGCTCGCACGGATGCGGCCACGGGCGTTGGTGTTGTTAACCGCAGCGGATGGTTACCACGAAATTATCCGCGCACGCTTGCAGCACTGCCAGGCGTTCTCGCCGGTGATCCTGTTTAGCGATAATGCCCGGCAGTTTCACGCAGAAACAGATTGGAGCCAACTAGGGCCAATAACTTCGCTGGCGGAAATCAGTCAAACCGGCGCGTTGGATAATATTGAGCGGGTATTAATTCCTTTCCTCGATTTCGCGACGGCGGCAGAAGTGGCCAATGGTTTATTACAGTCTGATGCTGCCCGGTTTATTCATCTGGCCCGCATGAGCGGCAGGCCAATTATGGCGCTGGATTATAACTGCAACCCGACCAGCGAATTAAATCAGCTGAAAGGCCTGAGCCGCGCTCCACAGGCAGATTATCTGCCAAAACTGGCGGCCCAGGGCATTGAGCTCTGTACGTTGGATCGGATGCTATCGGCCCAGCCTGCCACCACGGAGCCGTTGGCAGCGCCGCCACAGGCTTACGTAACGCTAAGCGAACTCAAGCGGCTCAATGGTCGTTCACCACCGGGAGCCAAGCTGACCGATTTAGCTCTGGAATATAGCCGAGGAAAAAAATAATACAGAACTAGGTGAGGGCTTTTACCCCGAAGAGAGTCCCCTCACCCTAACCCTCTCCCACAGGGAGAGGGGACCGATCGAGTTTGCTGCGATTTCCTCTTTATTTTCAAGTGAGCTGGAGCGGCGTGATATTCAGGTACCAAAGTTAATCTGTAACAAGAGTGATTAAAAAAACCAGCACCGTAGCCAAGTTGTTGCACACTCGGCTCCCTCTCCCTGTGGGAGAGGGTTGGGGTGAAGGGTAATTAATATAAGTCTCAAATTTTAAATTTATATAAATCATTACTTATCAGGAGCGAACTCTATGTCTACCAAGGCAAAAGCATGGGTATGGATGTTATTGGTCATCTTCTCCGAGACCTCGGCCACCTCTACCTTAAAAATGTTTGATAACAGCGAAGGTACCACCAAGACGTTATTACTCGGCTTGATCGTAGTGTTGTATTGCGTTTGTTATTACTCGTTATCCAACGCGGTGAAATACATCCCTGTCGGCCTGGCTTACGCCACCTGGTCAGGCACCGGGATTTTACTGGTCTCAAGCCTGGGCATGGTGTTTTACGGCCAACACCCTGATATGCCAGCCATTATCGGCATGATCGTGATTGCCAGCGGCATCGTGATCATGAACCTCTTCTCCAAAATGGGCTCCTCCGAAGAATAAGGGTATCAACTATGTTTAACATTGGCTTCTTGTGGCTGGCACTGTCGATTGGTTCGGAAATCACCGGGACCTCGATGATCAAAAAAACCAACAACTTTAAAAAGCTGGGGCCTTCGGTGCTGGTGATTAGCGCTTACTGCCTGTGCTATTTCGCCCTGACCAAGGCGATGGGCTTTATCCCGGTGGGCGTCGCTTACTCGCTGTGGTGCGGCTTTGGCATCGTCGGGGTGACCTTCGTTTCGATGCTGCTCTACAAGCAGAAACCGGATCTCCCAGCCATATTCGCCATGGCGCTGATCATCGGTGGTGGCGTCATTATGAACATCTTCTCGCAGATGTAAGATCTCAGCCCCTTACAGCGCAGCGGCAAGGTAGCGCGGTAAGGGGCTGATTGACGCCATCAATAAGTAATGCTGGCTAATGATTCGACACTGCATAATCCAGATATGTAATAGTTGCAGTCACGTATTTTGCAAGACAATATCTAATTTCGGAACACTGTTTCATTATTAGGGATAAATCATGCAAAGAAATTTCAAGTCATTATCAGCTATGGCGATTTTTCTGCTGGCCCTGACGGGTTGTGATAACTCGGATGGTAATATCGCCTCTCCTGTTGAGCCAGTTAAACCCGTTGTTCCCCCTGAAACTGAGAAACCTGTCGCTGACCGCAGTGGTGCCTGGCCAGCCTCAGCCATTAACGATCCAGAATTAGCCGGGAAAGAACCGGTAATGCCTGAAGTCTGCCAAACACTCTCAGCCGAACTGAACCAGAATGCCAAAGGGCTACTGGATGAAGCCATTGATGCTGACGTGAATAATTCCCAACCCGATACCCAGCGTATTCAAGCCGCGATCGACGCCTGCAACACCGGTGCCGTTAAATTGGTCGCAGGCAGCAACGAAGAGAATGCGTTCTTGAGCGGTCCACTTACGCTAAAAAGCGGCGTAACGCTCTGGGTAGATCAAGGGATCACCCTGTTTGCCTCACGTAGCCCGGTGGATTACCAGATTGCCGGTAAGAATAACTGTGGCGAAACCGCCAGTGCCGATAATGGCTGTAACGCATTGATTACCGCCACCGATGCAATAAACAGCGGCGTGATTGGCGAAGGTATTATCGACGGGCGAGGAGGGGCAGTGCTCACCAGCGGAAAATATGCCGATATCCTTACCTGGTGGGATGTGGGCGCATTAACCAAAACCGTTTCCGGCGCCAATCAGAACAACCCGCGGCTAATTCAGGTCACCAACAAGAATTCCGCCAAGCCGACCAGCCAGAACTTCACGCTGTATAAGATCACCTTACAGAATGCGCCCAAATTCCACTTTGTCCCCAGTGGGGTCAATGGAGTGGTCGTCTGGGGCGTGAAGGTGTTAACGCCTTCACTGGCCTATACGGTTCCAGGCTATGATTGCCCGAAAGGGACAACCCCTGCGACATCGGGTTCCCCTAACTATACCCGAGCAAGCACCTGCTTTACCCCGGATACGACCAAGAACACCGATGCGATCGATCCTGGCCAATCGCAGAATGTCCTGATTGCCTATAACCACATCAGTACCGGTGATGACGGTATCGCCATCAAAGCCCACAGCAGCAATGCCTGTGTCCCACCGATTGCCGAAAAGTATGCCGGGCAGTTGCCTATTTACACCGTCAGCAACGTCAAAATTCTGCATAACCGCCTCTACTTCACCCATGGTATGTCAATCGGCAGTGAAACCGACTGCGCGGTCAAAGACGTGGAAATTCGGGATATGAGCATTGACGGCCATGATGCTGACTTTGCCGTCGGCGTGCGTATCAAAACCGACATGAGCGTTGGAGGAGAAGTGAGGAACATCAACTATGATGGCATTTGCATCCGCCGCGCTCAGGAAGCGCTGACCATAGATACCTACTACAGCAAAAAAACCGGCCAGGCCTACCCCGATATTCAAGATGTCACCATCAAGAATTACCACTATGTGGATACGCCAGACTCCATTTACAACGGAGATAACGTTCGGGTCACCTTACGGGGCTTCAGCTCTGATGGCCAGGATCTGCCATTAAGAAATATTGTGCTCGATAACACCGTGTTTGACAGCGCCCCACAGTTGGCTAGCAAAGCCTCGGCATCAATCCCTGCCGCGCCTTCTTATGCCCAGATCCTGATGGGACCTGGCCCGGTATCCTTGGCGGATCGGCTGTTGGAAGCCGCGGACAACGGTGCCGCAGAGTTTGAAGTGCTGGATAACCGTAATGGATCCGAGGAGCCTTACGATTGCAGCGAAGCCTTTGCACTGTTCCCTTCTAGCGCCTCTGCACTCTAAGCGAAAAACGGGTAGGATCTCTCCCACCCGTCTTTCCTCTGCTGCGGTGACTTAACACATCGCGGCTTTGATTTGCATACAGGCCCAGTCTATTGGGCCTGACTATTTCCGCTTCAGCAGCAAAACAAGGCTAATCAACAGGAACAGCAAGCTTGGCAACAGGGCCCCCAGAATTGGCGGCATGCTGTACACCATGCTCAGCGGGCCGAAAATTTGATCCAGCACGTAGAACAGGAAGCCGAAGCTGATACCGATCACCACTCGCACACCCATTGGCACGCTACGCAGCGGGCCAAAGATAAACGACAGCGCCATCAGCATCATCACCGCCACCGACAGCGGCGAGAAGATCTTGCTCCACATATTCAGCTGATAACGGCTGGCCTCCTGGCCACTCTGCTTGAGGTACTTCACATAGTTGTGCAAACCGCTGATGGAAAGCGAATCCGGATCCAACGCCACCACGCCCAGCTTGTCCGGCGTCAGGTTGGTTTTCCACACCCCGGTCAACGTCTGGGTACTGGTCACCTGTTTTGGATTGGTCAGATCGGAGGTATCCACCTGTGAAAGCTGCCACGCACCGTCTTCAAAATCTGCGGTACCGGCATAGCGGACGGTCTCTAAACGGCGCTGATCGTTGAAGTGGTAAATGTTGACGCCAGCCAACTCTTTTTCACCTGCCACCCGTTCGATGTAGATAAAGTCGTTGCCGTCCTTCGCCCACAGGCCGCTCTTGGTAGAGAGCAGCGAGCCACCGTACATCTGCTGCGCACGGTAGTTACGCGCCATCTGTTCGCCCTGCGGTGCCACCCATTCGCCGATTGCCATCGTCAGCAAGACCAGCGGAATGGCGGTTTTCATCACCGACCCAGCAATCTGCAGCCGGGTGAAGCCAGAAGCCTGCATCACCACCAGTTCGCTACGCGTAGCCAGGGTGCCCAAACCGAGCAATGCCCCTAGCAGCGCCGCCATCGGGAAGAAGATCTCAATATCCTTTGGTACGCTGAGCAGGGTATACACCCCCGCACCCAGCGCCGAATATTCACCCTGCCCGACTTTACGCAACTGATCGACAAACTTGATGATGCCGGAAAGCGAAACCAGCATGAACAGCGTCATCATGATGGTGTTGAAAATCGTTTTACCGATATAACGGTCCAGTACACCAAACATCAGGCCGCTCCTCTCAGGCGTGCACGCAGTTTGCGCATCGGCACGGTATCCCACAGGTTAAGTGCCAGAGCAATCGCGAAGTACGCCAGGTTCACCAGCCACATCCACACCAGCGGATCCAGCTTGTCCTTACCGGCATTGGAACGCAGCGAGGTCTGCAGCAGGAAGAAGATCAGATACAGCAGCATCGCTGGCAACATGCTCAGCACGCGGCCTTGGCGCGGGTTGACCACGCTGAGCGGCACCACCAGCAGAGCCATCAGCACCACGGAAACGACCAGCGTCAGACGCCAGTGGAATTCGGCGCGCGCATCCGGTTCATTTGATTCCCACAGCGTGCGCATCGACATCTGCTCAGACTGGGTATTATCGATAGTGACGGACTGATGGCCGATAACCGCTTTATAGTCATTGAAGTCGGTAATGCGGAAATCACGCAGCAGCGCGGTGCCTTCAAACCGGGTGCCTTTGTCCAGCGTGACGACCTGCGATCCATCGCGGCCCTGGTTGATCACCCCATGCTCGGCCACCACCACCGAAGGGCGTTGGTTGCCGCTCGGGCGTAGCTGCGCCAGGAACACGTCGTTGAAGGTGTTGCCCTTTACGCTGCCGACAAACAGTACGGCATTACCATCCTGTGAGGGCTGGAACTGCCCTTCAGCCAGCCCGGCAATGCTGGGGTTGGCTTTGGCTTCGGCAATCACTTCGTCCTGATGGCTGGCCGCCCATGGCCCGACCCAGAAAACGTTTACCGCAGCCACCGCCGAAGTAAAGATCGCCAACACCATAGCGGCAATGATCAGGGTCCGTTTCCCCAGACCGCAGGCGTGCATGACGGTGATTTCGCTTTCGGTATACAACCGTCCAAACGTCATCAAGAGGCCAAGAAACAGGCTTAAGGGCAAGATTAGCTGCGCCATCTTCGGCACACCCAATGCAAGCAGGGATAAGACTAAATTTGTCGGGATATTGCCGTCGACCGCATCACCTAACACCCTGACCAGATTCTGACAAAAGAAGATCAGAAGCAGGATAAACAGGATGGCAATTTGGCTCTTCAGCGTTTCCCGTACCAGATATCTAATGATGATCACGCTTATTACGCCTGTGAAAACTTGTCTTTTTGCAGGAAAATCGATAGTTTCATCGCTAATCCGCCATTTTTTCTCATCATGTGGCAACCTTCACAGCTAAAATAGTATTAGAACATCAAGCTGTTTGGCCATCCTATAGGAACAGACCTATAGTAGCCAAAACAGAACGTTTACGCCGTTCAGGTTAACCTAGTTAGTTAACTCAATGACGGAAGATCTTGGCGGAGCAGGTCATTCTAGCCGTAGCTTTCGTCGTTGTCTTTAAGATTCAGGAGAGTGCATGGAGTTCAGTGTAAAAAGCGGTAGCCCGGAAAAACAGCGCAGCGCCTGTATTGTAGTAGGTGTTTTCGAACCACGCCGCCTGTCACCTATCGCAGAACAACTCGACAAAATCAGTGATGGTTATATCAGCGCACTACTGCGCCGGGGCGAACTGGAAGGCAAAGTCGGGCAGACATTACTGCTGCACCATGTGCCGAACATTCTCTCCGAACGCATCTTGCTGATTGGCTGTGGCAAAGAGCGCGAGCTCGATGAACGCCAGTACAAGCAGGTGATCCAGAAAACCATCAATACCCTTAACGACACCGGTTCCATGGAGGCCGTCTGCTTCCTGACCGAGCTGCACGTAAAAGGCCGCAATACTTACTGGAAGGTGCGCCAGGCGGTAGAAACGGCCAAAGAAACGCTCTACACCTTCGATCAGTTGAAGAGCAACAAGGTAGAGCCACGTCGCCCGCTGCGTAAAATGGTGTTCAACGTGCCAACCCGCCGTGAACTGACCAGCGGTGAACGCGCCATCCAACACGGCCTGGCCGTGGCTTCCGGCATCAAGGCCGCCAAAGATCTCGGCAATATGCCACCAAACATCTGTAACGCCGGTTATCTGGCCTCACAGGCTCGTCAGTTGGCCGACGCCTTCAGCACCCACATCACCACCCGCGTCATCGGTGAACAACAGATGAAAGAGCTGGGGATGAACGCCTATCTGGCGGTCGGTGCCGGTTCGCAAAATGAATCGCTGATGTCGGTGATGGAATATAAGGGAAATCCTAACCCGGACGCTAAGCCGATCGTGCTGGTAGGCAAAGGGCTGACCTTCGACTCCGGCGGCATCTCGATCAAACCTGCCGATGGCATGGACGAGATGAAATACGACATGTGCGGTGCGGCAACCGTGTACGGCGTCATGCGTGTGGTAGCAGAACTGAACCTGCCGCTGAACGTGATCGGCGTGCTGGCTGGCTGTGAAAACATGCCGGGCGGACGTGCCTATCGCCCAGGTGACGTGCTGACCACCATGTCGGGCCAGACGGTAGAAGTGCTGAACACCGACGCCGAAGGCCGCCTGGTACTGTGCGATACCCTTACCTACGTGGAACGTTTCGAGCCAGAGCTGGTAATTGATATCGCTACCCTGACCGGTGCCTGCGTGATCGCATTAGGCCACCACATCACTGGCCTGATGTCGAACCACAACCCGCTGGCTCACGAGCTGATTGGCGCTTCCGAGCAATCGGGTGACCGTGCGTGGCGCTTGCCGATGAGCGATGAGTATTACGAGCAGCTGGATTCCAACTTTGCGGATATGGCCAACATTGGCGGCCGCCCTGGTGGTGCTATCACCGCCGCGTGCTTCCTTTCACGCTTTACCCGCAAGTACAGCTGGGCGCACCTGGATATCGCCGGTACCGCCTGGCGCTCCGGCAAGGCCAAAGGGGCCACTGGCCGCCCGGTAGCCCTGCTGGCGCAGTTCCTGCTCAATCGTGCCGGCTTGAACGGCGACGATTAAATCCGCGCGGTAATTCAGGTATAATCACCGAGGGCACAGCACGCTGTGCCCTTACATTTTTTGGCCACGGTGAATTGAATCATGAAACAGGCAACGTTCTACCTTCTTGAACACGCAGAACCCGCTGGTGCGCTCAGTGCACACGAGGCTGTGGCCTGTGCCGTTGCCGCCGAAAGATGGCGCGCTGGCAAGCGGGTGCTGATCGCCTGTGAAAGCCAGGAGCAGGCCCAGCGGCTGGATGAAGCCCTGTGGCAACGTGAACCACACCAATTTGTGCCGCACAATCTCGCAGGCGAAGGGCCAAACTTTGGCGCCCCGGTCGAACTGTGCTGGCCAGGCAAACGCGGCAATGCCCCGCGCGATCTGCTGATCGCCCTGCTGCCGCAGTTTGCAGATTTTGCTACTGCTTTCCATGAAGTGGTAGACTTCGTCCCTTACGAAGACACCTTGAAACAGTTGGCGCGCGAACGTTACAAAGCCTATCGCAGCGTCGGCTTCCATTTGACCACGGCCACGCCGCCAACTAACTGAACCTTGAAATAAAAATGGAAAAGACCAACACCGATCTCGATACCGCCTATGACCCAACCCAGATCGAACAGAAGCTGTACGATCACTGGGAAAGCCAGGGCTATTTCAAACCGAATGGCGATACCAGCCAGGAAAGTTTCTGCATCATGATCCCGCCGCCGAACGTCACCGGCAGCCTGCATATGGGCCACGCGTTCCAGCAGACCATCATGGACACCATGACCCGCTACCAGCGCATGCAGGGTAAAAATACCCTGTGGCAAGCCGGTACCGACCATGCCGGTATCGCGACCCAGATGGTGGTTGAGCGCAAGATCGCCGCAGAAGAAAATAAAACCCGCCATGATTATGGCCGCGATGCGTTCATCGATAAAATCTGGCAGTGGAAGGACGAGTCCGGCGGCACCATCACCCGCCAGATGCGCCGTCTGGGCAACTCCGTGGATTGGGAGCGCGAGCGCTTCACCATGGATGAAGGCCTGTCCAACGCGGTGAAAGAAGTGTTTGTCCGCCTGTACAAAGAAGATCTGATCTACCGTGGCAAACGCCTGGTGAACTGGGATCCAAAACTGCGCACCGCCATCTCCGATCTGGAAGTGGAAAACCGCGAGTCCAAAGGTTCCATGTGGCACCTGCGCTATCCGCTGGCCGATGGGGCAAAAACGGCGGAAGGCAAAGACTACCTGGTGGTTGCCACCACCCGTCCGGAAACCGTGCTGGGTGATACCGGCGTAGCGGTAAACCCGGAAGATCCACGCTACAAAGATCTGATTGGCAAAGAGATCATTCTGCCGTTGGTGGGCCGCCGCATCCGCATCGTGGGTGACGAGCACGCCGATATGGAGAAAGGCACCGGCTGCGTGAAAATCACCCCGGCACACGACTTCAACGACTATGAGGTGGGTAAGCGTCACGGCCTGCCGATGATCAACATCCTGAGCTTCGACGGTGACATCCTCGAAGTAGCCGAGGTGTTCGACACCCTGGGCGAAGCCAGCACCGCCTACAGCGGCGAACTGCCAGCGCAGTTCCGTGGCCTGGAGCGCTTTGCTGCGCGTAAAGCCGTGGTTGCCGCCTTTGACGAACTCGGCCTGCTGGAAGAGATCAAACCTCACGATCTGACCGTGCCTTACGGCGACCGTGGCGGCGTAGTTATCGAGCCAATGCTGACCGACCAATGGTACGTGCGTACCGCACCGCTGGCGAAAGTCGCGGTGGAAGCGGTTGAGCAAGGTGAGATCCAGTTCGTACCTAAGCAGTACGAAAACATGTACTTCAGCTGGATGCGCGATATCCAGGACTGGTGTATCTCCCGTCAGCTGTGGTGGGGCCACCGCATCCCGGCCTGGTACGACGCCGAAGGCAAAGTGTACGTTGGCCGCACTGAAAAAGAAGTACGTCGCGAAAACAACCTGGGTGCCGACGTGGCGCTGAACCAGGACGAAGACGTGCTGGATACCTGGTTCTCCTCCGGCCTGTGGACCTTCTCGACCCTGGGTTGGCCAGAGCAGACCCCGGATCTGAAGACCTTCCACCCGACCAGCGTGCTGGTCAGCGGCTTCGACATCATCTTCTTCTGGATTGCCCGCATGATCATGCTGACCATGCACTTCGTTAAAGATGAAAACGGCAAGCCACAGGTTCCGTTCAAGACCGTGTACATGACCGGCCTGATCCGCGACGACGAAGGGCAGAAGATGTCCAAATCGAAGGGTAACGTCATCGATCCGCTGGATATGGTCGACGGTATCTCGCTGGAAGATCTGCTGGAGAAACGTACCGGCAACATGATGCAGCCGCAGCTGGCAGAGAAAATCCGCAAGCGCACTGAGAAGCAGTTCCCGAACGGCATCGAACCGCACGGCACCGACGCCCTGCGCTTTACCCTGGCCGCACTGGCCTCTACTGGCCGTGACATCAACTGGGATATGAAGCGCCTGGAAGGCTACCGCAACTTCTGTAACAAGCTGTGGAACGCCAGCCGCTTTGTGCTGATGAACACCGAAGCGCACGACTGCGGCTTCAACGGTGGCGAAATGCAGCTGTCGCTGGCTGACCGCTGGATCCTGGCCGAATTCAACCGCACGGTGAAAGCCTACCGTGAGGCGCTGGACACCTATCGCTTCGATATCGCGGCGGGCATCCTGTACGAATTCACCTGGAACCAGTTCTGCGACTGGTATCTGGAATTGACCAAACCGGTCGTGCTCAACGGCAGCGAAGCCGAACAGCGCGGCACACGCAATACGCTGATCACCGTGCTGGAAGCATTGCTGCGCCTGGCGCACCCAATCATTCCATTTATCACCGAAACCATCTGGCAGCGCGTCAAGCCTCTGACCGGTGAAACCGCAGACACCATCATGCTGCAGCCGTTCCCAGCCTTTGACGCCGCGCTGGAAGACCAGCAGGCATTGAACGATCTGGAGTGGATCAAGCAGGCGATCATCGCGGTGCGTAACATCCGCGCCGAGATGAACATCGCGCCAAGCAAACAGCTGGAAGTGCTGCTGCGTAACGCCAATGGTGATGCCCAACGTCGTGTGCAGGAAAACCAGAGCTTTATCGAACGCCTGGCGCGCCTGAGCTCCATCACCCTGCTGCCTGCGGGCGAGAAAGGCCCGGTTTCAGTCACCAAGCTGGTGGACGGTGCCGAACTGCTGATCCCGATGGCGGGCTTTATCGACAAGGACGCAGAAATCGCGCGCCTGTCGAAAGAGATGGGCAAGCTGGATGGTGAGATTGCTTCTATCGAAGGCAAGCTGTCCAACGAAGGCTTTGTGGCTCGTGCACCGGAAGCAGTGGTGGCCAAAGAACGTGAACGCCTGGCAGCCTGCAAAGAAGGTAAGCTGAAGCTGCAGGAGCAGCAGGCGACTATCGCTGCACTGTAATTCTGCAAACTACCGATCAAAAACAGCGGGTGATTTTTCCCCGCTGTTTTTTTATCGGCATTGCCAAAAGCCAGGCTTAAGTGTTATTACAAAGTATTATTGATGCGGTGCATTCCGTAATAACAACGAAATTCCGGGTCCCCTCAGGTTCCCTTTGATGGTGAGTGTAAACATGACAACAGCCACCCCAGTGCGTCTTCTGGTACGCCCAATCACGGCCGACGATAATGCCGCTATTGCTCACGTTATTCGCGAAGTCTCCGCCGAACATGGCCTGACGGCGGATAAAGGTTATACCGTTTCCGATCCCAATCTGGACGCCTTGTTCCAACTCTATAGCCAACCGCGCAGTGCTTACTGGGTGGTGGAGATAGACGGTCAGATTGCCGGTGGGGGTGGCGTTGCGCCGCTGCAAGGCGGTGAGATCGACGTCTGCGAATTACAGAAAATGTATTTCCTGCCGGTGCTGCGTGGCAAAGGTTTGGCAAAACGCCTGGCGCTACAGGCGATGGAGTTTGCACGCCAGCAAGGGTTCAACCGCTGCTATCTGGAAACGACCGCCACGTTGCAGCAGGCGATTGGCCTGTATGAGCATCTTGGTTTTGAGCATATCGATTGTGCCATGGGCAATACCGGCCACGGCGACTGCGAAGTCACCATGCTGAAGTCACTTTAACCGCCGCAATGCCCCCTCACCCTAACCCTCTCCCACAGGGAGAGGGGACCGAATGTGCCATAGATTAGCTCCTACGCCTGACCTTAATTTCGCAACAACTCCCCAGCCATAATTTTAATCTGATGACTAATCGCATCACTGAACTGGCTCCCTCTCCTTGGGGGACAGAATGTGCCAAAGATTATCTCCTACGCCTGACCTTAATTTCGCAACAACTCCCTAGCCATAATTTTAATCTGATGACTAATCGCATCACTGAACTGGCTCCCTCTCCTTGGGGAGAGGGTTGGGGTGAGGGAAAGAACACATCACCCTCAAAAAATCATTAACATCAACATTATTCAAAAAAACGCACGGTATTTTTATATTTCAGCCAGTTAAAATGATGCTGAATTCTGTAATGTAAATTTATTGTGATATTCGTTAATAAATTAACGATCGCAAATTGACCTACTATTCCTCTGAGTTACTCTGCCATGACAGTCTCTAACCATCACGCACAGGGAACGGTCATGTCAGAAAATAACTTCGATTACATCATTGTTGGCGCAGGCTCAGCGGGTTGCGTGTTGGCGGCACAGCTCATCCGCCGTACCCAGGCCCGCATCCTGCTGCTGGAAGCCGGCGGCGACGACAATAATCTGTTTATCAAAATGCCCGCCGGGGTTGCCAAGATCATCGCCAAGAAAAGCTGGCCGTATGAAACCGAACCAGAGCCGCACGCCAATAACCGCCGCATGCAAATCGCCCAGGGCAAAGTGCTGGGCGGCAGTAGCTCGGTAAACGGTATGATCTATCTGCGCGGCCAACCGCAGGATTACGACGACTGGGCGCAACAGTATGGCTGTACCGGCTGGGGCTATCAGGACGTGCTGCCCTACTTCAAACGCGCCGAAGCCAATGAAAGCCTGGCGGATGAGTATCACGGCAACGAAGGGCTGCTGCCGGTCAGCGAGAACCGCTACCGCCATCCGCTCAGCATGGCGTTTATCCGCGCGGGCCAGGAGTTGGATCTGCCCTACCGCAACGACTTTAACGGTGAAAGCCAGCACGGCGTAGGATTCTACCAGACCACCACCCGCAACGGTGAACGCGCCAGCACCTCGCGCACCTATCTGCAAGCCGTACGCGATAACTCGCGGCTAGTGGTGAAACTCAACGCGCTGGTACACCGCGTCACCTTCGAAAACAACGTGGCAACTGGAGTAGTCTACAGCCTGAACGGTGGCAATGAGATCGTCGCCCACGCCAGCCAGGAAGTGATCCTCAGCGCCGGGGCGGTTGGCTCACCGAAGCTCCTGATGCTGTCCGGCATCGGCCCGCGTGAACATCTGGAGCAGTTGGGCATTACGCCACTGGCCGATCTGCCGGTGGGCAAAAACTTCCACGATCACCTGCATATGTCGATTAACGTCAGCACCCGCGAACCTGTCAGCCTGTTCGGTGCCGATCGGGGCTTGCAGGCGCTGCGTCACGGTGCCGAGTGGCTAGCCTTTCGCAGCGGCGTCTTGACCTCTAACGTACTGGAGGGGGCCGCCTTCGCCGATTCCCAAGGCAATGGCAGGCCAGACGTGCAGGTACATTTCCTGCCGATACTCGACAGTTGGGACGACGTGCCCGGCGAACCGCTACCGGCGATCCACGGCATGTCGCTCAAGGTCGGTTATCTGCAACCCAAAGCGCGTGGCCAGGTGCAGTTACGCAGCCGTAACCCCGCCGATCCCGTCAAGCTACAGGCCAACTATCTTGGTCATCCAGACGATCTGGCGGGCAGCATTCGCGCGGTTAAATTTGGCCTGCGCTTCCTGGAGACCGCCTCTCTCAAGCCGCTGATTAAAGATCTGCTGATGCCACAACCGGCGTGGGTAAACGATGAGGCGCAGATGGAGGAGTTTGTGCGCAACTTCTGCAAGACGGTCTATCACCCGGTGGGCAGTTGCCGTATGGGGCAAAACACGGAGGACTCGGTGACCGACTTGCAGCTACGAGTGCATGGCTTTGAACGCCTTCGGGTGGTCGACTGTTCGGTGATGCCGCAGGTCACCAGCGGTAACACCAATGCCCCCACCATTATGCTGGCCGAGAAGGCGGTGGATTTGATACTGGGAACCGAATAGGCCCCTCACCCCGACCCTCTCCCACAGGGAGAGGGAGCTGATAGCCCCTGCTCAGTTTGGAAATGAAGGAGTCACCTTGGCAACCGCTATCGCCCCTTCAACCAAGGTGAGTTAGTCGGCGCTCATGCAGAATCACTACATTTACAGCCCAACTCGATCGGTCCCCTCGCCCTGTGGGAGAGGGTTAGGGTGAGGGAAACGGCACGCCGCTGTGGAAGCGGAACTCGGTGTCCGGTGAACGGATCAGCTCCGCCTCCAACTGGCCAAAAAACGCCACGCGTTCGCTGATATCGCCACCGGCGATCTGCTCTGCCAGCGTCAGGTAATCCTGATAATGGCGGGCTTCGGAACGCAGTAGCGAAACATAAAACCGGTTCAGCTCATCGTCCAGGAACGGGGCCAGCTTGGCGAAGCGTTCGCAGGAGCGGGCCTCGATATACGCGCCGCAGATCAGCTTATCGATCAGAGTGGCCGGATCGTGAGTACGCACCTCGCGGATCATGCTTTTGGCATAGCGGCTGGCGGTGATCTTTCTATAAGGGATCTGCCGGGCCTGCATGATCTCCAGCACCTGCGAGAAGTGATGCAACTCCTCTTTGATCAGCAACACCATCTTGTCGACCAAATCCTGGCCATAGGCCGAGCCATTCTTCGGCAGGATCTTCCTGGTAAACGCGCTCTGGCGGAACAGCTCTTCCGGCACTTCCTGCGCCTCGTGCACAAACGCCTCATAGGGCCTGAGCAGTGCCAGCAGGGCATCACCACTCTCTTTATCGGCCACGTAGCGGCGGATCAGCCACATGCCGGTCTGCGCCGCTTTCAGCTCGCATACCAGGTGGTCGGTCAGCAACAGGGGCAGGTTTTCCGGGCGGCGGGCCGCTTCGATCCAGCCATCCGGGGTTTCACAGTGCAGGAAGTTTAAAATCGGGGATAACAGAGATTGGTATTTCATCGGGTTCTATCAGGGGCCAGCTTGCGCCAGCCCGCAGGATTTAATTAATGACGTTTGCCGTCGTCGTCTTCATCGATAAAGTCGCCGTCTTCTTCATCGTCGTCGCCTTCTTCACCGTTCGGATCTTCATAGTAGGTGCCCCAACCGTCGTAATTGACACCGCATTTTTCTGCCAGTGCCACCAGTTGTTCTACCTGGCTGTCGATCAGCTCGGCATTCAGCGCAACTTCGCTGATCACGTCACAACACATCACCATGGAGCCATCTTCCACTTCCAGCTCTTCGGCATCGGTCACTTCGTAGCCCAACTTGAAGGCTTCCACGGCGGCCTGCTCCAGAACTTCAAACTTTTCGGCAGAGAAATGGTGCTCGATAGTGTAGAGCGCATCCGGATCGCTGCCGTCTTCCAGCAGTTCTTCGATGATCAGGCGGGTTTCTTCACGTTGTTCTTCCAGCAATTCGCGGTTTGCCATGCCTCTATCCTCAATAAAATGGGCTTCGTTACTTCTATTTTCACACACCGCTGGCACCGCTGCCACGATAAACGTGAAAGATTTCTGCTTCGGGGTTGAAATTGAATATTCATACATATAAAGTGAATTTAAATTCAATCAAACGATAGGGATTTACGGAGATGAGCCAGATGAACCCGTTCTACAGTCGTCACTTTTTGAGATTAATGGATTTTACCCCCAGTGAGATCCAGTCCTTGTTGCAGTTGGCCGCCGATTTGAAGCTGGCCAAGAAGCAAGGCCAGGAAACCCGCCATCTGCAAGGCAAGAACATTGCGCTCATCTTCGAAAAAGACTCTACCCGTACCCGATGCTCTTTCGAAGTTGCCGCATTCGATCAGGGCGCTCAGGTGACCTACCTTGGCCCAAGCGGCAGCCAGATCGGCCATAAAGAGTCGATGAAAGACACCGCACGCGTGCTGGGCCGGATGTACGACGGTATTCAATATCGTGGTTTTGGCCAGTGCCTGGTGGAAACCTTGGCAGAACACGCTGGTGTGCCAGTGTGGAATGGCTTGACCAACGAGTTCCACCCCACCCAGCTGCTGGCAGATCTGCTCACCGTGCGTGAACACCTGCCGGGGAAAGCGTTGAGCGAGGTGAAATTCGCCTACATTGGCGATGCACGTAACAATATGGGCAATACCCTGCTGGAAGCCGCCGCGCTGGTAGGCATGGATCTGCGGTTGGTCGCGCCGAAGGCCTGTTGGCCGCAGGCCGAGCTGGTTGCAGAATGCCAGGCGCTCGCACAGCAGACCGGCGGCAAAATCACCCTGACGGAAGATATTGCCGAAGGCGTACAGGGTGCCGATTTCCTGTATACCGACGTTTGGGTTTCCATGGGGGAAGCCAAAGAAGTCTGGCAGGAGCGGATTGCGCTGCTCAGGCCGTATCAGGTGAATATGGCAATGGTGAAACTGACCGGCAACCCACAGGTGAAATTCCTGCACTGTCTGCCAGCATTCCACGACGATCAAACCACGCTGGGTAAACAGATGGCCGAACAGTACGGCATGCACGGCGGT
Source organism: Serratia sp. ASV30 (assembly GCF_016428815.1). Classification (NCBI taxonomy): domain Bacteria; kingdom Pseudomonadati; phylum Pseudomonadota; class Gammaproteobacteria; order Enterobacterales; family Yersiniaceae; genus Serratia; species Serratia sp. ASV30. Next base: position 55,067 of record NZ_JAELTL010000015.1, read on the forward strand.
ATGGAAGTGACCAACGAGGTGTTCGAGTCAGAGCACAGCATCGTGTTTGATCAGGCAGAGAACCGCCTGCACACCATTAAGGCGGTGATGGTCGCCACGTTAAGCAAAACCTTGTAAATCACCCTCTCAAAAAACCCTTCTCATAGAAGGGTTTCTTCTGGTTAATCCCCCCTTCTGGTTCTATAGTCTTTTTCGTCATATCAAATAACTTCTTGGCCTTTGCCTGTTTTTTACCAACGTTCTACCGTGGCATTCTGGCGGCAGAAATGCCGTAAAAAACTAATGAGAACAACCTCTTCTCCGTTCTGGTTTACCGGCACATTTAAGGGAAAACGTCTATGAAAGCCAAAGTCTTGCCGCTGTTTATTCTTGCCGCCCTCTCCACGACCGCACTGGCTGCCACGCCGCCAAATACGCTGGTAGTGGTGCAGTCACTGGACGATATCGTCAGCCTGGATCCGGCGGAGGCCAATGAGCTTTCCAGCATCCAGACCGTCCCCAGCCTCTATCAGCGTCTGGTGCAGGCCGATCGTGACAATCCGGCCAAGGTGATCCCGGTGCTGGCGGAAAGTTGGCAGGATGATGCCGCCGCCAAGACCCTGACGGTCAAGCTGCGCCCACAGGCAGCGTTTTCCTCCGGTAACCCGTTGACTGCAGACGACGTGATTTTCTCTTATACCCGCGCAGTGAAGATGAACAAGTCACCGGCGTTTATCCTCAACGTGCTCGGCTGGCAGCCGGACAATATCGAACAACAGCTGAAAAAGATCGACGAGCATACCGTGCAACTAAGCTGGACGGCAGACGTCAGCCCGGCGGTTGCCCTGAATATCCTCTCGACGCCGATCGCCTCAATCGTCGACAGCAAAGCCGTGCAGCCTAACGTGAAGGGTGATGACTTCGGCAACGCCTGGTTGAAGATGCACTCTGCGGGCAGCGGCCCGTTCAAGATGCGGGTTTACCAGCCACATCAGGCGATCGTGCTGGACGCCAACCCAACTTCACCGGGCGATAAGCCGCTGCTGAGCAATATCATTATCAAGAACGTGCCAGACCCAAGCGCGCGCCGCCTGCTGATCCAGCAAGGGGATGCCGACGTGGCGCGTGAACTCGGCCCGGATCAAACCGCCGCGCTGAAAAGCCAGGCGGGTGTGAAGGTGCTGGAAATCCCTTCCGCCGAGCAAAACTATCTGGTGTTCAACACCGGTAATACCGCCAACCCGCTGCTGAAGAACCCGGCCTTCTGGGAAGCGGCTCGCTATCTGGTGGATTATCAGGGCATCACCAAAGATCTGCTGAAAGGGCAATACTTCGTCCATCAGAGTTTCCTGCCCGTCGGCCTGCCGGGGGCGCTGGAGGATAACCCGTTCAGCTTCGATCCGGCCAAGGCCAAGGCGATCCTGGAAAAAGCCGGGATCACCAACGCCAGCCTGACGCTGGACGTGGAAAACAAACCGCCGTTTATCACCATCGCCCAGTCGTTACAGGCCAGCTTTGCCCAAGGTGGCGTGAAGCTCGATCTGTTGCCTGCCGCCGGTAGCCAGGTCTATGCCCGCGTACGCGCCAAGCAGCATCAGGCGGCGATCCGCCTGTGGATCCCGGATTACTTCGATGCGCACTCCAATGCCAGCGCTTTCGCCTATAACGACGGCAAAAGCAGCACGGTAGCCGGGCTGAACAGTTGGCAGATCCCTGAGCTAAGCAAACAAACGCTGGCAGCGGTCGCAGAGGCCGATCCGGCCAAACGCACTGCGCTCTATACCGCTATGCAACAGGAATTGCAGCGCAGTTCACCGTATGTGTTTATCGATCAGGCCAAAACGCAGGTGGTGCTGCGCGATAACGTCAAAGGCTATCAACAGGGCCTGAATGCAGATATGGTCTATTACGATCGCGTTAGCAAATAATCAGGATTGCCATGTCGGTAGCAATAAAATCTACGCCGGGAAGCCGTTCCCGGCGTCGTCTTTGGGGATTGGCGCAGGGGCTGCTCACGCTGGCGCTGACCCTGTTCGGCCTGTTGTTGATCACCTTCCTGCTGTCTGCCCTGTCGCCGGTGGATCGCGTGTTGCAGATCGTCGGCGATCACGCCAGCGCCGCCACCTATCAGCAGGTAAAACAGCAGCTTGGCCTGGATCGCTCTTTGCCGGTGCAGTTCTGGCACTATCTGGAGCGGCTGGCCCATGGCGATCTCGGCACCGCCAGCGCCACCGGCCAACCGGTATTGCAGGATCTGCTGCATGCCTTCCCGGCCACGTTGGAATTGGCCACGCTGTCGTTGGTGATTGGAGCCCCGCTCGGCGTGCTGGCTGGCGTATTGTGCGCGCGTTTTGCCGGCAGCAAGCTGGACATCGGCGTGCGCTTTATTACCCTGCTCGGCAATTCGGTGCCCATCTTCTGGCTGGGGCTGCTGATGCTATTGCTTTTCTACGCCAAGCTACAGTGGAGCGCCGGGCCGGGGCGGTTGGACGATGTCTACCAATACACCGTCGAGGCCAAAACCGGCTTCGCGCTGATCGACACCTGGCTTTCCGGCGATGCGGGGGCCGTGCGCAATGCGTTGGCACACCTGGTGCTGCCGGTTTGCCTGCTGGCCTATTATTCGTTGGCCAGCATTACCCGCCTGACCCGCTCCGCCTGCCTGAGCGAATTGAATAAAGAGTACATCACCCTGGCGCGTGCCAAAGGGGCCAGCGAAATGCGCATCATGTTCCGCCACGTGCTGCCCAACATCAGCGGTACCCTGCTGACGGTGATCGCGCTTGCCTATACCAGCATGCTGGAGGGAGCTGTTCTGACCGAAACCGTGTTCTCCTGGCCGGGCATTGGCCGCTATCTGACCACCGCGCTGTTTGCCGGGGACACCACCGCCATCATGGGCGGCACGCTGCTGATCGGCCTGTGCTTTGTGATTATCAACAATCTCACCGACCTGCTGGTGCGCTTGCTCGATCCGAGGGCGCGCCAATGACCATGACACTACTTAAACGCTCACCTTCCGCCACCTGCGGAGCCACCATCCTGCTGTTACTGGTGCTGATAGCGCTGTTTGCGCCTTGGTTGGCACCGGTCGATCCCAACTGGCAGAACGCTGCCAACCGCCTATTGCCGCCGGGAGCTGGCCATTGGCTCGGCACCGACAGCTATGGCCGCGACGTCCTTTCCCGCCTGATCTACGGCACCCGGCCAACCCTTGGGCTAGTGCTGCTGGTCACGGCCATCACCCTGCCGCTAGGCCTGCTGATTGGCGTGCTATCCGGCTACTACGGCGGCTGGCTGGAGCGCGTGCTGATGCGCTTTACCGACGTGGTCATGTCGATGCCACGGCTGATCCTGGCCTTCGCCTTTGTGGCGATGCTCGGCCCTGGGCTGGTTAATGGCGCGCTGGCGTTGGCGCTCACCACTTGGCCCGCCTATGCCCGCCAGGCCAGAGCCGAGATCCAACTACTGCGTAAAAGCGACTACCTGGCCGCCGCCGAGATGATGGGCATTCAGGGGCCGCGCCTGCTATGGGGCCATATTCTGCCCATGTGCCTGCCCTCTGCCGTCGTCCGGCTAGCATTGGATCTGGCGGGGATTATTCTGGCCGCCGCCGGTCTGGGATTCCTGGGGCTGGGTGCCCGACCGCCGATGGCGGAATGGGGATCGATGGTAGCCGACGGGATGCAGGTGATCTTCGATCAGTGGTGGATCGCCGCGATCCCTGGCTGTGCGATCCTGATCAGCAGCCTGGCGTTTAACCTGCTGGGCGACGGCCTGCGCGACTTACTGGATCCGCATCATGACTGAACCACTGCTGACAGCACAGAACCTGAATATCGAATTTAACGGCCACAAGGTGGTGGATAGCCTTTCTTTCAGCATTGGCCGGGAGAAAGTGGCGCTGGTGGGGGAATCAGGTTCCGGCAAATCCATGACCGCCCGCGCCCTGATGGGGCTGGTGCGTAAGCCGGGCATCGTCACCGCCGAAAAGCTGCACTATCGTGAGACAGATTTACTAAAGCTTCAGCCACGTCAATGGAACGAGGTACGCGGCGCCAAAATCGCCATGGTGCTGCAAGATCCGCGCTACGCATTGAATCCGGTGCGCAGCATCGGTAAGCAGATCGAAGAATCCCTGGTGCTGCATAACGTACTGACCCGGGCCGATCGCCATGAGCGAGTGCTGAACTCACTGGCCGCCGTCGGCTTGCCGGAAAGCCTCTATCACAGCTACCCCGGCCAGCTTTCCGGCGGTATGGGGCAACGCGCGATGTTGGCGATTGCGCTGGTCAACGATCCGCAACTGCTGATCGCCGATGAGCCAACCTCGGCGCTGGATGCCAGATTACGTAATCAGATCCTCGATCTGATCGTCGAACAAACCACGCGGCGTAACATGGGGCTGTTGCTGATCAGCCACGATCTGCCGCTGGTGGCTGAACGTTGCGACCGGGTATTGGTGATGTATCAGGGCAAGCTGGTGGATCAGGGGATCGCGGCCAACCTGCCGCTAGCCACCCATCCTTACACCCGCACGCTGTGGGCCTGCCGCCCCAATGCCAGCACCTACGGCCAGGATCTGCCGGTGCTGGATCGCAGCATCGATTTTACCCGGAGCGAACATGGCGCTGATTGACATTGAAAATTTGCAGGTCAGCTTCCCGCAGGGCAACGGCCATAAGATCGCCGTGGAGTCAGTGAGCTTTGGCGTTGAGGCGGGGGAAACCTTCAGCCTGATTGGCGCTTCCGGCTGTGGCAAGTCCACCGTGCTGCGCGTGCTGGCCGGTTTGCAACGTGAATGGCATGGAGAAATACGCTTGCTCGGCCAGCCTCTGCAACCACAGCAACGCTTCACCGGCCAATTACGCCGCGACGTGCAGATGGTGTTTCAAGATCCCTACGCTTCGTTACATCCGCAGCATCAGATTGCCCGTACGCTGGGTGAACCGTTGAAGATCCACGGTGAGAAACACATTACGGCGCGGATCGACGAAGCCTTGCGGCAGGTAGGGCTGAGCGCGGCCACGGCACAGCGCTATCCCCACCAGCTTTCAGGCGGCCAACGCCAGCGCGTCGCTATCGCCCGTGCCCTGCTGTTGCGGCCTAAGCTGCTGCTCTTGGATGAACCCACCTCGGCGCTGGATATGTCGGTGCAGGCGGAGATCCTCAACCTGCTCAACCACCTCAAACGCGAGCACGGTATGACCTACTTGCTGGTCAGCCATGACGGTGACGTGATTGCCCACATGTCCGAACGCGCCGCCCTGATGGAGAACGGCCACATCGTGCAGCATTACGACCGGGCTGCCTTACAGGCCGGTGAGCATATGCGGGATTAAGCGCTAGCAGCAACGTGGCCAAACAACCAGACACCGAGTGCCACTCGCAGCGGTAATCGCCAAGCCAATCGATTGCGAAATCGCAAAAAGTGGTGTTTTTACCCTTGCAGAGAAAAAAAGCGCGAGTATAATGCGCGACAATTTGCCAGGAGAAAGCATGAAAAACGACCTTTGTTTTGTTCGCCACACTCGACAAAACCGCCAGCCAATCGGCGGGCAACTGCCGTTATTTCCCCTGTTGCATGAACCATCATTTAAAGCCCCTCGTTGAGGGGCTTTTTTTTGTCCAAAGCATTGCTATTACATTGAAAAGCCCCGCGCCAAGGGCCCGAGTCGAGGAGAGTGAACATGGCCAATCCGCTGTATCGCAAGAACATCATCTCTATTAACGATCTCAGCCGTGAAGATCTGGAGCTGGTGCTCAGCACCGCCGCCAGCCTGAAAGCTAACCCGCAGCCGGAGCTGCTCAAACACCTGGTGATCGCCAGCTGCTTCTTTGAAGCGTCTACGCGTACCCGCCTGTCGTTTGAGACCGCGATCCAGCGCCTGGGGGCTTCGGTGGTCGGCTTCTCCGACAGCAGCAACACCTCCCTCGGCAAAAAGGGCGAAACGCTGGCCGATACCATCTCGGTGATCAGCACCTACGTTGATGCCATCGTGATGCGCCATCCGCAGGAAGGCGCATCACGCCTGGCCGCTGAATTCTCTGGCGGTATCCCAGTGTTGAACGCCGGTGACGGCTCGAACCAGCACCCGACCCAAACGCTGCTGGATCTGTTCACCATCCAGGAAACCCAGGGCCGCCTGAGCAATATCAATATCGCCATGGTCGGCGACCTGAAATATGGCCGCACCGTGCATTCACTCACCCAGGCGCTGGCAAAATATGAAGGAAACCACTTCTTCTTCATCGCGCCAGACGCTTTGGCGATGCCAAGCTATATCCTGAAGATGCTGGACGAAAAAGGCATCTCCTACAGCCGCCACAACAGCATTGAAGAAGTGGTGCCTGAACTGGATATTCTGTATATGACCCGCGTACAGAAAGAGCGCCTGGACCCGTCCGAATACGCCAACGTGAAGGCGCAGTTCATCCTGCGAGCTTCTGATTTGGCCGGTGCTCGGGACAACATGAAGGTGCTGCATCCGCTGCCGCGCATTGATGAGATTGCCATTGAGGTGGACAAGACACCGTATGCCCACTATTTCCAACAGGCAGGCAACGGTATTTACGCCCGTCAGGCGCTGTTGGCACTGGTTTTAAACGCAGATTTGGCTCTTTAAGGGGGAACCGTCATGACTCACGATAACAAACTCCAGGTTGAAGCGATCAAGTGCGGCACGGTGATCGACCATATTCCGGCGCAAATCGGCTTTAAGCTGCTCTCGCTGTTCAAACTGACCGCCACCGATCAGCGCATCACCATCGGCCTGAACCTGCCCTCCAAAGAGCTGGGCCGCAAGGATTTGATCAAGATCGAGAACACCTTCCTGACCGAGCAGCAGGCCAACCAGCTGGCGATGTACGCGCCCAAGGCTACGGTCAACCGTATCGATAACTATGAAGTAGTGCGCAAGCTGACGCTCAGCCTGCCGGATCATATCGACGGCGTGCTGACCTGCCCGAACAGCAACTGCATCAGCCGCAGCGAACCGGTGGCCTCCAGTTTCAGCGTCAAATCCCATGCAGGGGAAGTGCACCTCAAGTGCCGTTACTGCGAGAAAGAGTTCGATCATCAGGTGGTTCTACAGACCGACTAAAATCCTCCGTTTTACCAGGGTATGCCGCTGTTAATCTGGCGGGTACCCTTTATAATGGTGCGTCGTAGGGCGCTGCATGCTGCGTCCATGTGAGTTTACGGCGGGTCGACTCGCCGTTTGAACAACAACAGGATATCAGGAGAAAAAATGTCACGTAATATCAGCACTGAACTCGCGCCAGCCGCCATTGGTCCTTACGTGCAGGGCGTTGACCTGGGCAGCATGATCATCACCTCCGGCCAGATCCCGGTCGATCCAAAAACCGGTGCCGTACCCGATGACGTTGCCGCTCAGGCTCGCCAGTCATTGGCCAACGTGAAGGCGATCGTGGAAGCCGCAGGCCTGAAAGTGGGCGACATCGTTAAAACCACCGTTTTCGTCAAAGATCTCAACGATTTCGCTACCGTTAACGCGGCCTACGAAGCGTTCTTCACCGAGCACAACGCCTCATTCCCAGCGCGTTCTTGCGTTGAAGTGGCACGTTTGCCAAAAGACGTGAAAATCGAGATCGAAGCCATCGCCGTTCGCCGTTAATCGGCAACCCGGTGCGATCGAATGCGGCCAGCCTTTGCTGGCCGTTTGTTTTTTCGTCATCATCAATCTGAAACATTCATCCGCAAAATCACTCTCGTTCAAAGCCACGGGTTAGATGGGTTCTACCAACTCGCCAAATGTTCTAGCTTGACCAAGGTGCATTCTCCCTCACCCCAACCCTTTCCCCAAGGAGAGGGAGCCAGTTCAGTGCTGTTGTCAGGTGTAGGAGTCAATCTGTGACATGTTCCGTCCTCTTCCCAAGGTGAGTCAGTGTTGTAGTCGAGTGCGGGAGTCAAATTGTGGCTCGTTTAGAGCTGTCGCTATCGTCGGGCACAAAGCCCAATCTGTGGCACGGTAGGTCCCCTCTCCCTGTGGGAGAGGGTTAGGGTGAGGGGTCACTTCAGACGCGCAAATCCCGCTTCCAAATCGGCGATCAGGTCATCAATATTCTCAAAACCAATATGAACGCGCACTAACGTGCCGGTAAAGTCCACCTTGGCCGCCGGACGAATTTCGTTCAGTTCTTCCGGTTGGTTGGCCAGGATCAGCGATTCAAACCCGCCCCACGAATAGGCCATGCTGAAGTGCTCAAAATGGTCCAGATAGTGGGCAACCTGCTCGTTCGTCAACCGTGCTTTCAGCACAAAAGAGAATAACCCGCAGCTACCGCTGAAATCCCGCTGGAAGAACTCATGCCCTTTGCAAGAAGGCAGCGCCGGGTGGTTGACCCGCTCCACCTCTGGCCGTGCTGCCAGCCATTCGGCAATGGCGATGCTGCTGATCTCGTGCTGCTTGAGACGCACACCCAGCGTTCTCAGCCCACGGCTGCCGTTATAGGCGGTATCCGCGTCGGCCATTTGCCCCATCAGGTAGGAGTTTTCACGCAGTGGGTCCCAGCAACGGGCATTCGACACCGCGGTACCCAGCATCGCGTCTGAATGGCCGATGATATATTTGGTTCCGGCCTGAATAGAGATATCCACGCCATAATCCAGTGCCTTGAACAGAATGCCCGCCGCCCAGGTGTTATCAATCATGATGACGATATCTGGGTTCACCGCCCGGGCCGCCTTCACCATTGCCGGTACGTCCTGGACCTCCATGGTGATCGAGCTTGGAGATTCAAGGAACAGCACTTTGGTATTGGGCTGGATCAGCTCGGCGATCCCGGCACCGATCAGCGGGTCGTAATAGGTGGTTGCCACGCCCAGCTTGCTCAGGATCTTGTTGCAGAAATCCTGCGTCGGCTCATAGGCGGCTCCGGTCATCAGGATATGGTCGCCACTGGCAACAAACGCCAGGATAGCATTGGTGACAGCCGCCGCCCCACAAGGGTAAAGCGAGCAGCCTACCCCGCCTTCCAGCTCGGCCATCGCATCCTGGAATGAGAAATGCGTCAGGGTGCCGCGACGTCCGTAGAATAACTCCCCTTTGGCACGGTTGGCGGTGGCAAACTTTTTGGCCTTCACCGTATCGAAGGTTAAGGAAGAGGCGCGTTGGATCACCGGGTTGACCGATCCTTGGGTGAATCGAGGCTTACGGCCAGCGGTGACCAGGGCGGTTTCTATTTTTTTAGATGTCATAACAATTTGCCTGCTTTTATCGTTAATCAGGTGCGTAGGGCTATGCAGCAACCCTTACGCGATTTTTTCTGCTATATCCGTAATACCTGCGTTTTCAGAGACCGGCTGCGGCTTTTTGCCCGCAAAGCGCTCAACAATTTGTGCGGCATTGAGATCGTGTATGACGTTGATCAGCGTGGCCGGGGCGTCGGTTATGGTGCCCAGAACCACCAGCATCGGGATGGTTTCTAACGGCAGCCCCAGCGTGGTGACAATGAAAATCTCACCCAGGAAAGCCCCGCCGGGGACGCCACCCACGATAATCGCCGACAGCACGGAAATCAGCATCGTCAGGAAGAATGTCTCTATCGTGAAATCCAGCCCCAGCACCGCGAAAATAAACACGATCTTCAGGGCCGCAATCATCGCCACGCCGCCCTTATTCAGGTTTACCAGCAGTGGCAGGGAGATGTCCACGATTTCCGGATTGATCCCCATCGCTTTGGCAGCGCGGATATTGGCTGGCAAGGTGCCCAAAGAGGAACAGGTGCCCAGAGCGGTGGCCGAAGGCTCGATGGCGTTACGCCAGAAGGCACGTATCGCAGGCATGCCGCCGCCGATCCACGAGTAAAAAATGGAGCCAAAAACGTAGTACAGTAGCGTTGCAGCAAAGAACAGACCGATGGCTCTGGCAAAGGTGACCAGCAACTGTGAGTCTTGGCTGGCCATGGTGGAAGCAAAATAGCAGCCCAGCCCGATGGGTGCCCCCTTCATGATGATCGACACAATCTTCATGATGATGGTGTTGAGATCGTTGAGTGAATTGGACACCCGCTTGCCCTGCTCACCCGACTGGCCGATAGCGATGCCGGCAATCACGGACATGATAATCAGCGCCAGGATGTTGGATTTCGACAGTAGCCCGACGAAGTCGTTGGTGGTCACCATGCTGACAAAATCCATACCTCCACCACCGGCATTAAACTTCTCCGCCAGTTCGATGGTGACCCCCTGCGCGGGGTTGAACAGCGTGGCCAAACCGACGATACCGGCCGCAGGTATCAGCGCCATCACAATGGAAACGGCAAAAATCACCCCCATGATGCGCCCGAGCTTTTTCAGGTCGGTCATGCTGGCGATCGAGGACATGACGCTGACACTGACCAACGGCACGATAATCATAAACAGCAGGTTAAGGAATATCTTACCGATTGCCTGTAATTTCAACGCAATATCGGGCGCGTAAATACCGACTATCCCCCCGAGCGTTAAGGCAAATAGCAGAATAAATGATGATTTGTAGGGTTCTAAACGTTTCCACATATTCAATTCCTTATTTTTATCTTTTTTGTTCATGTGACTTAAGTCACTTTTTTATTTTTCTCTACAGTAATATGTGACTTGTGTGAGACAGGTCACCCCTTGGTGTTTAGTTGTGATCCGGTACGGTACAGCGTATTCTGCTATTAATAATGGCATCTTGTTCGCAGCGATGTAATAGCGCATTCGTACCGTTTAATGAAATCACTCGTGAATTAAAGGAAAAAATGAGCAGCCCAGCGTCGTTAAAGCAACTGGAAGTTCTGGTCAAAATTGTGGAATGTGGTGGGCTGTCGGAGGCTGCCGCACACCTGAACGTCTCACCCTCGGCGGTCAGCAAGAGCTTGTCACAGCTAGAAAGTCAGTTGGGCACCACCTTAATCAAGAGAACCACGCGCAGCTTTACGCTCACCGAACCTGGCCAATACTTATACAATCGTGCAACGCAACTGTTGCTGGACTTTAATGAATCGCTCAACACCACCGCCGGTTACTATAATCACCCCAACGGTGAATTACGGATAACCTGCTCTATGGCTTTTGGTTATTCCCATTTGGCAACGTTGGCGAATCATTTTCGTGATCGTTGCCCCGATGTTGATTTATATATTAACCTTAACGACAACTTTGTTAACCTTAATGAAACCAACTTTGATATCGCATTGCGCATTTCTTCTGAGCCGCCTATTAATTATGCAATGCGTAAATTAGCCACGGTTAATTGGGCCTATTGCGCCAGCCCGAAATATCTCGAGAATTACGGTACGCCGCATTCCATTCAGGATTTACCCCATCATCAGTGCCTGATTTACCCTGGCTTGACCCCGGTATGGAAAACCCTTGATGAACAGGGCGTCGCCCACCACTTGAAGACACGTACCCCGATCCAGGCCAACAGCAGCCTGGTACTGTTGAAATCAGTGCTGGAAAACCAAGGCATTGCCTATCTGCCCACTTATCTGTTGGGCGATTTGATTGAGCAAGGTGCCCTGGTTCCGCTGGCGCTGGACGACAAACTGACTCACCCGACCCACGGCCTGTATGCCCTGTATTTTCCCAGCCGCTACAGCAACCCCAAGGTGCGTGCCTTTATCGATTTCCTGCTGGAGCAACTACAGCCGGTGCCCATCTGGGATAGTTGGTTGGCGCAGTCTTAACCACGCCATCCCTGCCCGGTTACCGCACCGCCACTGCGCGCAACAGCGTTTCCAGCGGGTATACCGCCGCAATCACCACTTCATCCCGGATCTGTGCTGCCGCGTCCAGCTGTTGCTGGGCCTGTTCCGCCTCGGCTTTACTCAAAGGCTTTCCTTGCTGATAACGTTCCAATAGCATCAAGCCCAGATCGGCCAGCGCGCCGACATCCTGCGCCACCGGAGCCAAATCCTTCATCACCACGTTACCGGCTATCACCTGCTTCACCGGTGCACCGTTACGTTGCCAGCGTTGTAGCCGTTCACGGACCGCCTCCGCCGCCGCCCGATGGTTCTTGTCTTTAAGCAGCAACGCCACTTGCTTATCGAGATCGCGTACCGCCGCACTTTCCGGGGGAATGGCATCAGCAAAGCGGTTAAGTGGCTCAAATTGATGGTAATTACCTGCCTTGAACTTCAGGTGCTGACGGGTGTAATACTGCCCCGGCTCCACCGCTTCGGCCAAGATCTGCAATGGGGTGATATCTACGCTGTTAGCCAAACGGGTAAACTCACGCGCCGTTTCAGCGTGCTGTTGCAGGCCAACAGACACCACCGACCAGGCATCTATCGCAGCCAGGCGTTGGTACATATTGTCCTCGTTGGTCACATCCTTGGCCGACCACATACGCTCCGCCACGGCAAAGGTTCTTGGCCACAGCTTGAGATCGAGCACCGGTGCGCGAATGTTTTCCGCCCAGAAGGCGGCTTCGCCCCCCAGAATATTGGCCTGATGCTGTTCATCCGGTACCACTGGCATCACACCCGCCGGGATCGCAGCCAATTTACTGCCGCTGGTTGGATAGCGCACGTTGCCCACCAACGTGTAACCGCTCAGTTGATCCCGCTGCAGAATAAATACCGGGCGCGTGTCACCCATCCAGTTATCAATGCGGAAGGTCACCTGTTCTGGAGTGCGCCATTCGATGTCCCGCACTGCACGCCGCGATTTGTCTTTGAAATCGATAAAACCACGCCATCCTTGCTTGCCTTCGATCAGCGTAAAGGTGCCTTCCACCGGGCTCCCCTTGAAACGCGGCATGCTGAATTGCCAGCTCTGCGCCTGCTCCCCCGCCTGCACGTTGGTATCTACCCCCAGTGGTTGCGGCAAAATTTCATTGCGATAGTGATAGGCGGTGCTGTGCGGCTGATCGAGATAGAAACCGGTGGAAAGAATGCCTTGGTAGCCGTCCTGTGCACTGGCCCCCAAAGAATCTGGCCCACGCCAGGATTGGATCACGATGGTGCGCGGCAAGGTCGGATGGTAAATCTCATCCCAACCCACCATACGGCGCTGATGTTGTTCGAGGATTTTTTCCAGCTTCTGGTTGAAGAAAGCCTGCAACGCATGGGCATCCGCCAGCTGGTTCTGCTGCATAAACGCCTGGATGGTTTTTGACGCTTTCCACTGGGTGGCATCCACCTCATCGCCACCGATATGCAGATAAGGATCGGGGAAGATCGCCACCAGTTCGCCAATGATGCTGTCGACAAACTGATAAACCTTGTCGTTCGAAGGATCGAGCGTCGGCTTGTGGACCCCCCAATGGCGTTCCATTTGATACGGCCCCGGCGCACTAAGCAGCTCTGGATACGCCACGGCAATGGTAGAAGCATGACCCGGCAGATCGATTTCTGGCACCACGCGGATGCCCCGCGCCGTGGCGTAGGCAACGACCTGCTTCATCTGTTCACGGGTGTAGAAATGACCGTCACTGGCCAGTTGCTGTAGCTTTGGATAGTGCTCGGAAGCAAATCGCCAGCCCTGATCGTCGGTCAGATGCCAGTGGAATACGTTGAGTTTGGCCGCCGCCATCCCATCAAGCTGCCGCAGAATATCCTCCACCGGCAGGAAATGGCGCGCCGAATCCAGCAGCACGCCTCGCCAAGGAAAACGCGGAACGTCGGTAATGTTCACCAACGGCATAAAGGTGTTTTCGCCATCGGTCTGCACCAGTTGCAGCAGTGTTTCCATACCGCGTAATGCACCGAAGCGTGTGTTGGCCGTCAGCGTGGCACTCTGCGGCGTGACCTTGAGCTGGTAGCTTTCATCGCTGTCCGGTAGCGGCTGGGTTGCAACCTGATGTTTGATGATGATGTTGATCGTTGCCGCTTGGTTTTTCTCGTCCTGTGGGGCCAACGTCCAGCCGGTTTGGCGTTCCAGGCGATCGCGCCAGCGAGCCTGCGCTTCGCTCAAATCGTCCCCCTGAACGTTGAAAGATAAGCGGTAATCCAGCACCAGCTTGCCTTGCGGCTGAGCTAACTCAACCTGCTGCGGCCAGGGCATCAGCGGCAGACCGCCAGCCGGTTGAGCCAGCGCATTCAGAGAAAATAACAGCGAAGAAGCCAGTAGCGTATAACTGAAGGGTTTGTGCATCGGAAATTCCTCAGAGGAAAAAATCAATCTAGCCAAGGAAGTAGATAAAGACTGAGCTGGGGAGAGATGTCCAACCGCAGGGGCAAAACGGTGCGATGGATCACAGATTGATTTGGCGGTGAGGAGATTTCCCTCCTCACCTCACCATCAGCAAATTTACTGCCAGCCATACCGGCGGACAAACCAGCCTTTCACACACTGGGTCAGCACCATGTAGCCTGCCAGGATCAGCACCAGCCAAGGGAAGTAGCTCAGCGGCAACGCCTGCAACTGCAGGAAGCCAGCCAGCGGCGAGAAGGTCAGGCCGATACCGACGGCGATCACCGCCAACGTCATCACACACAGCGGCCAAGATGGGCGACTCTGAATAAACGGAATTTTGCGCGTACGGATCATATGGACGATCAGCGTCTGCGACAGCAGCCCTTCCACAAACCAGCCAGACTGGAACAGCGTCTGCATTTCCGGCGTATTAGCCTGGAACACGTACCACATCAGGGCAAAGGTCAGCACGTCGAAGATCGAGCTGATCGGTCCGAAGAACACCATAAAGCGCCCCAGATCGCCGGAGTTCCAACGCTGTGGCTTGGTGATCTGATCGTCATCAACGTTGTCGAACGGAATGGCAATCTGTGAAATATCGTACAGCAGGTTCTGGATCAACAGATGCAGCGGTAACATCGGTAGGAAAGGTAAAAAGGCGCTGGCGATCAGCACGCTGAAGACGTTACCGAAGTTGGAGCTGGCGGTCATCTTGATGTATTTCAGCATGTTGGCAAAAGTACGGCGGCCTTCGATCACCCCCTGTTCCAGCACCATCAGGCTTTTTTCCAACAGGATAATATCCGCCGCTTCCTTGGCGATATCCACCGCCGAGTCCACCGATATGCCGATATCCGCCGCGCGCAGCGCCGGGGCATCGTTGATACCGTCGCCCATAAAGCCCACCACGTGACCCTGCTTACGCAGCAGTTGGACGATGCGTTCTTTGTGCAGCGGCGTCAGCTTGGCAAACACCGTGGTACGCGCAGCCGCTGCTACCAGCGTGGCGTCGTCCATCAGTTCGATCTCGCTGCCACGCAGGATATGCTCCGCATCCAGCCCCACGTCCTTACACACCTTGGCGGCGACCAGTTCATTGTCACCGGTGAGGATTTTGACGGTCACGCCATTCTTTTTCAGCGCAGCCAATGCCGGTGCGGTGCTCTCCTTCGGCGGATCGAGGAAGGCGATATAACCTTCGAGGATCAGATCCGACTCATCCGCCACGCCATACTCATGATCCGTCGCCGGCAGGATTTTGTTGGCCACAGCCACCACGCGCAGCCCTTGCTGGTTAAGCTCGTCGGTAACACGACGGATGCGCGCCAGCAGCGCTTCGCTGAGCGGGATCACCTCATCTTCCTGCCGCACGTGGCTACAGATCGACAGCATCTCTTCCAGTGCGCCCTTGCAGATCAGTTCGTGGTACTGCGCCTCTTTCGCTACCACCACTGACATGCGGCGGCGTTCGAAATCGAACGGGATCTCGTCCACTTTGCGGTAATGCTGCAACGCGTCCGGCTGTTGGCTTTCGTCGGCACAGGTCAGCACTGCCACATCCAGCAGATTTTTCAGCCCGGTCTGGTAGAAGCTGTTCAGCCAGGCATAGCGCAGCACCCGCTCACTGTTGGCACCAAACACGTCGGTATGGCGCTCCAGCACAATTTTATCCTGGGTCAGCGTGCCGGTTTTATCGGTGCACAGAATATCCATCGCGCCAAAATTCTGGATCGCGTCCAGACGTTTGACGATCACCTTCTGGCGCGACAGTTTGACCGCCCCTTTCGCCAAGGTAGAGGTGACGATCATCGGCAACATTTCCGGCGTCAGCCCCACTGCCACCGAGAGCGCAAACAGCGCCGCCTCCCACCAGTCGCCTTTGGTGAAGCCGTTAATCAGCAGCACGATCGGCGTCATCACCAACATGAAGCGGATCAACAACCAGCTCACTTTGCTGATCCCTGCCTGGAAGGCGTTGGGTTGCTCATCCTGGCTGGTCACCCGCTGCGCCAACTGGCCGAAGTAGGTTTCGCTGCCAGTGCCGATCACCATGGCCAGTGCGGTACCGCTGACGACGTTGGTGCCCATGAAACACAGGTTTTGGCACTCCAACGGATCGCTCACCTGGCCACGGGGATCCGCCACTTTTTCTACCGGCAGCGATTCACCGGTCAGCGCTGCCTGGCTGATAAACAGATCTTTGGCAGAGAGCAACCGCAGATCCGCCGGGATCATATCCCCAGCCGATAGCTTGATGATATCGCCAGGCACCAGCTGTGAGATCGGCAACTCGCTATGCTCGCTTTTACCGGTATGCGCGTCACTGCGGTACACCGTTGCGGTGTTGCTGACCATCGCCTTCAGCGCATCCGCCGCCTTGTTGGAGCGGGCTTCCTGAATAAAGTGCAGCAGCGTGGAGATCAGCACCATCAGCCCAATCACCAGCGCAGCAATCAGATCTTCGGTGGCATAGGAAATCAACCCCAGTACGGTCAACAGGAGGTTGAAGGGGTTGCTGTAGCAGTGCCACAAATGCTTCCACCAACTTTCGGCCAGCTGGTTTTCGATGGTGTTGCTGCCAAACTGGCCGCGTGCGGTTTCTGCTTCCTGCTCGGTGATGCCTTCCGGGTGGCTGTTGAAACGCTCATACAGCTGCATCGCGCTGGCGGCGGCACATTCCAGACGTTGTTGCGCCAAACCGGCAGGCAGCTCTTGCGCCGATCCACTGACGCTTTCCAACAGCGCATCACGCCGTACCAGGCGGCGTGGCAAATTACGGCTGAGCAGACCCAGCAGCCGACGGGGGATTTGTTTAAATTTCATCGTTCGCACCTCATTGCCCAGCGCCTCACGGCAGTGGGTGAACGGCGGATCGGCCCGCTGGCACGATTTTCGGACGCGCCAAAAATCCTCCGCCGGAGCAGATCACTGATTTTCAATCACAACAGAGGCGAACTATCGAACAAGTGCCGCTGCTTACCTAAACCGGTAAAACAGCAACGCAGAGCGGAGAGGTTTTACCGGGGAACCGAATGAGTAGTGTCGGGGCTCGGATCAGGATCCATTCAGGGATTTACCTCCGGTAAAGAAAAAGTGGGAACGGCAAAGGCGGCCATTCCGTTTTGCAACACTATGGGCTGCGCACCAAGATCCGCGCGTTAAAATGCGCTATGGTAGCGAGCATAAGTGGGATGTTGTAAGTTTAAGCCTCATAACCTAAACGATAAGTAAACCATGCAAAACCGGCTGACAATCAAGGATATCGCCCGCCTGAGCGGGGTAGGCAAGTCTACCGTCTCACGCGTGATGAATAACGAAGGCAGCGTAAGCCCGCAAACCCGTGAACGGGTGGAGGCGGTGATCCGCAGCCAGGGGTTTACCCCATCAAAATCGGCGCGTGCCATGCGCGGCCAGAGCGACAAAGTGGTCGCCATTATCGTTTCCCGTCTGGATTCCCCTTCGGAAAATCAGGCCGTGCGCACCATGCTGCCGCTGCTGTATCAGCAGGGCTTCGATCCGATCGTGATGGAAAGCCAGTTTGAGACCCGGCTGGTAGAGGAGCACCTCAACGTACTGCGCCAGCGTAACGTCGACGGCGTGATCCTGTTCGGTTTTACCGGCCTGACTGGTGCCATGCTCAAACCGTGGCAGGAAAAGATGGTGGTGGTCGCCCGCGAATATCCGGGGATCTCCTCGGTTTGTTATGACGATGAAGGTGCCGTGAAACTGCTGATGCAGCGCTTACGCAAGCAGGGTCATAGCCATATCAGCTACCTTGGCGTACAAGAGTCCGATGCCACCACCGGGATGCGTCGCCATCAGGCCTATCTGGATACCTGTCGCGAACAGAAGATCTCGCCGGTCGTGGCACTGGGAGAACTGAGCTATCAGAGCGGTTTCCAACAGGCCGCCAACGTGATTGAACCACAAACCACCGCGCTAGTATGTGCCTCTGATACCATCGCGCTAGGTGCGATGAAGTACCTGCAACAGCAACAGATTACGCCAATCCAGGTGTGCGCCATCGGTAACACTCCGATGCTCAACTTTTTGTTCCCAGAGACATTTTCCGTTGAGTTGGGCTATGGCACCGCTGGGCAGCAGGCGGCCCTTCAGCTGCTGGGCCAGTTGAGTGGTGAACTGAGCATCCGCCAAATCATTATCCCCTGCAAACTTGCCTGACGGGCAAGCTCACTTCTGAACGGGGCAGCGTACGGCTGCCCCGTGTTGTAGCCGGAGTTCATTGTGACGCGACTTGAGGCTTTATTGTTCGTTTTGTGATCCTTACCGCAAGTTGGGAACGTTCCCATTTAATAAAAACGGCCTAGTGGCTAAGCTTAAAAACATCAATACCTCTAAGCCTCACTGATAACAAAGGTGCCATAATGAGCAAAGTTCAGCAGCAGGACATCGATCGCCTGATCGTGCTGGTGGGTGGCCGCGAGAATATCGCCACCGTCAGCCACTGCATTACCCGCCTGCGTTTCGTCCTTAACGATCCCGCCAAGGCCAAGCCAAAAGAGATTGAGCAGTTACGCATGGTCAAAGGCTGCTTCACCAACGCCGGGCAGTTCCAGGTGGTGATCGGCCCCGAAGTCGGTGATTACTATCAGGCGTTAATCGCTGCCACTGGCATCAACGAAGCTGATAAAGAACAGGCCAAACTGGCCGCCCGCCAGAATATGACCTGGTTCGAACGCGGCATCTCCCACTTCGCCGAGATCTTCTTCCCGCTGCTGCCAGCCCTGATCAGCGGCGGTTTGATCCTGGGTTTCCGCAACGTGATCGGCGATATCCCGATGTCCGGCGGCCAAACACTGGCTCAGATGCACCCAGCCTGGAAAACCATTTACGACTTCCTGTGGCTACTGGGCGAAGCCATCTTTATGTTCCTGCCGGTGGCCATCTGTTGGTCAACGGTGAAGAAGATGGGCGGTACCCCGGTGCTTGGCATCGTGATGGGGATCACCCTGGTCTCTCCCCAACTGATGAACTCCTACCTGCTCGGCCAGCAAGTGCCGGAAGTATGGAACTTTGGTTGGTTCACCATTGAGAAAGTGGGCTATCAGGCGCAGGTGATCCCGTCGATCCTCGCCGGTATGGCGCTGGGTTGGATCGAAACCCGTCTGAAAAAGATCGTGCCGGATTATCTGTATCTGGTGGTGGTGCCGGTGGTTTCTCTACTGCTGGCCGTGTTCCTGGCACACACGCTGATCGGTCCGTTTGGCCGCATGATCGGTGATGGCGTCGCCTGGGCGGTGAAGTGGGTAATGACCGGTAGCTTCGCCCCGATCGGCGCCGCGCTGTTTGGCTTCCTGTATGCGCCGTTGGTGATCACCGGGGTGCATCAGACCACGCTGGCGATCGATATGCAGATGATCCAAAGCATGGGTGGCACGCCAGTCTGGCCACTGATTGCCCTGTCCAATATCGCGCAAGCCTCGGCGGTGCTGGGCATCATCATCGTTAGCCGCAAGGCCAACGAACGTGAGATTTCCGTACCGGCCGCCATCTCCGCCTACCTCGGCGTGACCGAACCGGCCATGTACGGTATCAACCTGAAATACCGTTTTCCCATGCTGTGCGCGATGATCGGTTCCGCCTTCGCGGGCTTGATTTGTGGCCTGACCGGCGTGATGGCTAACGGCATCGGCGTGGGTGGCCTGCCGGGTATCCTGTCTATCCAACCGCAGTTCTGGCTGATCTACTCCGTAGCTATCCTGGTAGCCGTGGTGATCCCGCTGCTGCTGACCATGATGGTTTACAAACGCAAAGCCAGCCGCGGCGAGTTACCGGTTTAAACTGAAAGGTACTTTTTTATGAGCAATGTAATTCCCTGGTGGCAGAACGGCGTTATTTATCAAATCTATCCGAAGAGCTTCCAGGACAGCACCGGTAACGGCTATGGCGATCTGGCCGGGGTGACCCAACGGCTGGACTATTTGCAGGAGCTGGGTGTCGATGCCATTTGGCTAACGCCGGTCTATGTCTCACCCCAGGTCGATAATGGCTACGACGTCGCCGATTACTGCGCCATCGATCCGGCTTACGGCACCATGGCCGACTTCGAACACCTGGTGGCGCAGGCCCACCAGCGCAGTATCCGTATCGTGATGGATATGGTGTTTAACCACACCTCCACCGAGCACCCGTGGTTTAAGGCCGCGCAGGATCCTGCCAGCCCACTACGCCAGTTCTACATCTGGCGCGATGGCGAAGGTGATGCCCTACCCAACAACTGGCGTTCCAAGTTTGGCGGCAACGCCTGGCAATGGCACGCCGACAGCGGCCAATACTACCTGCACCTGTTTGCTACCGAGCAGGCCGACCTGAACTGGGAACACCCGCCGGTGCGCGAAGAGCTGAAGAAAGTGTGCCAGTTCTGGGCAGATAAAGGCGTGGATGGGCTACGCCTTGACGTAATCAACCTGGTCTCCAAGCAGCAGGACTTCCCAAGCGATAGCCAGGGCGATGGCCGCCGTTTCTACACCGACGGCCTGCGCATTCACGAGTTTTTGCAGGAGATGAGCCGCGACGTGTTCCAGCCACGCGGCCTGATGACCGTGGGCGAGATGTCTTCAACTTCCCTGGAGCACTGCCAACAGTATGCGGCGCAAAGCGGTGCCGAACTGTCGATGACCTTCAACTTCCACCACCTGAAAGTCGACTATGCCAACGGGCAGAAGTGGACGCTGGCCGAGCCGGATTACGTCGAGTTGAAGCAGATTTTCCACCACTGGCAGCAAGGCATGCATAACCGCGCCTGGAACGCGCTGTTCTGGTGTAATCACGACCAGCCACGTATCGTTTCGCGCTTTGGCGACGAGGGCAAGCTGCGAGTAACCTCTGCCAAGATGCTGGCGATGGTGCTGCACGGTATGCAGGGCACGCCGTATATCTATCAGGGTGAAGAGATCGGCATGACCAATCCGGGCTTCCAGCAGATCGAAAGCTATCGCGATGTGGAAAGTCTGAATATGTACGCCGAACTGCAGGCTCAGGGAAGAAACGAAGACGAACTGTTGGCTATTCTGGCCAGCAAATCACGGGACAATGGTCGTACGCCGATGCAGTGGGACGCAACAACCCACGCAGGCTTCACCACCGGTACGCCTTGGATCGCCTGTGCAGAGAACTACCCGCAGATTAATGCCACGGCGGCATTGGCCGATCGGGATTCGGTGTTTTACGCTTATCGCCATCTGATCGCCCTGCGCAAGCAGTATCCGTTGCTGACTCACGGTGACTATCAGGATCTGGCCCCGGCTCACCCGGCATTGTGGTGTTATCAACGTAGCTGGAATGGACAACGGTTGCTGGTCGTTGCGAACCTGAGCCGCGAACCGTTGGCATGGGATGCCGCTGGCGTTGAATTTTCTGAACTGTGGCGCCCACTGATCAGCAACTACATGGATGCTGCAGAGCAGCCACGGGCCGGAGTTTTGCGGCCTTTCGAGGCGAGTTGGTGGCTGCTGGAGTCCTGATTGGTCGACGGGAGTTGTTTGCTACAATCCATACATAATTGTTTTAAAAACAATGATTTTGCATGGATCGAACAATGAAATTGGCGCTGGGAACACTTTCTCTGTTACTCAGCGCCAGGCAGGGGTCAACAAGCAGCGGATCACACCGCGACGCTCTGCCGTTGAATCATATATTTAACACCAAGTAACTGACCTTTATTATTCCCCGTATAAATAAGTCACCCAGTACAATTATTCATGCTTTCACTTAACTTCCTTAAATTTCTTCCTGAATCATTACTACGCTATTTCAGACACAAAAAGATCTGCATCCAAGATCAAAATGTGAAGGATATCCCAAATCGCAAATAGATTTATTTCACGCTGTAAAAAAAACATGCAATAATAGGAAAAAATTAGCTTAAAAAAATAACTACATAATAAATATAACAATTTTAATTAAATCACCAGACTGATTTTTTCCATCTGCCTTTTTACCTCTCGTGAAATGGAGCACTTTTATGACCATCAAAAGGAAGTCGATATTTATAGTCAGTGGTTTATTAGCCGCCGGATTGACCGGCTGTGACAATAATGACACCAAGATTACTCCGAGCAATCAGGCGGAGCTGGAGAGCAGAAATATTCCCACGCTTACCGTCGACGGGCTGAAATTTAAAGATCTGAATAAAAACGGCCAGCTAGACCCTTATGAAGACTGGCGTCTTGATAGCGCCACCCGCGCCCGCGACCTGACCGCCCGCATGAACGTGGAAGAAAAAGCCGGTGCCATGATGCACGGCACCATCGGCCTCAATGGTGCTGGCCGCGTCGATATCAGCGCCGCCGAAGAAGATGTTAACCAGCGCTTCGTCAACACCTTCATTACCCGTATGGCGGGCGATCCACAGCATATATCCGCCGATAACAATGCGCTGCAGGAAATGGCCGAGAAGTCTCGCCTCGGTATCCCGGTGACCATCAGTACCGACCCGCGCAACCACTTCGTTAACGATCCTAATGCCACCAGCGTCGCGGCAGGCAGCTTCTCACAATGGCCAGAACCGCTCGGCCTGGCGGCAATCGATGATACGGCACTGTCCAAAACCTTTGGTGATATTGCCCGTCAGGAGTACCGGGCCGTTGGCATCCATATGGCGTTATCACCGCAGGCCGACCTTGCCACCGAACCGCGCTGGGGCCGTATCAACGGTACCTTCGGCGAGGATAACCAGCTCGCCAAACGCCAGGTGCAAGCTTATATCGAAGGCTTCCAGCATGGTGATAAAGGCTTGACCCAAGACAGCGTCATCACCGTGGTAAAACACTTTGCCGGTGGCGGTCCACAGCTTGGCGGGTTGGATCCACACAATATCTTTGGCAAAGAGCAGGTTTACCCAGGCGAGAATCTGGAATACCACCTGGTACCGTTCGAAGGGGCGTTTGCCGCCAATGTGGCCTCGGTGATGCCCTATTACGGCCAACCGATCAACCTGTGGTACAAGGATCAGCTGATTGAAGAAGTAGGCTTTGGCTTTAATAAGCAGGTGTTGACCGAGATGCTGCGTGGCCGCTTTGGCTTCACCGGTGTAGTGCTGAGTGACTGGGGCATCCTGGAAAGCTGCGAAGGTAAATGCGCCACCGGTATCAGCGATGCCGACATCGCCGCCGGAGTCTCGCCTTGGGCTGCCGGGATCGGCATGTCGTGGGGCGTGGAGAACCTCACCCGCCAGGAACGTGTAGTGAAAGCGGTGGAAGCCGGGATCGATCAGTTCGGTGGTACCAGCGATCCCAGCGATCTGATAGAAGCCATCAACCAGCAACAGCTGCCGATCGCCACCATCGACGCTTCCGTCACACGTATTTTGCAGCAAAAGTTTGAGCTAGGGCTGTTTGAGAAACCTTACGTGGACGAAGCCAAAGCGGTGAAAATTGTCGGTAACGCGGAGTTCCAGCAGAAAGGGGATGATGCACAGCGCCGTGCGCAGATCCTGTTGCAGAATAATAATTCCCTGTTGCCACTGGCACTGAGCGGCAAGAAGGTGTTCCTGCATAACGTCAACGCTACCGTGGCGGCCCGCTATGGGTTGGAAGTCGTCGCTACGCCGGAGGAGGCAGAGATCGCCATCCTGCGAGTAGATACACCGCATCAGAACGATCCGCACTACCCGTTTGGCGTTTCGGTCAACTTCGGCCAACTGGGCTTTGACGATGCCGATACCGTGGTGCTGGATCAGAAAGCTGGCACTTACAGCGGCAGTGAAGACTATCAGTTGATCAAACAGGTGAAGGCGCTCAACATTCCAACGGTGATTTCCGTTTACCTCGATCGCCCGGCGATCCTGACCAACATCGTGGATAAAACCGACGTATTGCTGGCCAACTTCGGCGCATCCGATGAGGCGGTGCTGGATGTGATCACCGGCAAGAGCAAGGCTCAGGGTAAGTTACCGTTTGAGCTGCCATCCAGTTGGCAGGCGGTGCTGGACCAGAAAGAGGACGTGCCGCACGATTCGGTCGATCCGCTGTTCCCAATCGGCGCAGGTATTCTGTAATACGGCCCCTCAACCCAACCCTCTCCCAAAGGGAGAGGGAGTAGCCCGAGCTAGTCATCAAGCGGTTGCCACACTTACCACCGAGCAACAAACTTCGGTGTTAAGTGTTCACGATGTCCCCGAACTTAAAAACTCTGTACCAGTTTCACTACCTTCGTCGCTTCCTGTGCCAACACTTCATCACTCATATCAAATACGCCCTGCACCAGGTGTGGCGGCAGGTAATCCATGCCAGTCAGGTTAGCAACGGCGTTAAATGGCCGCAGCAGGTCGGCCACCGGATAGCGGTTATACCCTGCCGGTGAATAGGCCTGCGCATTGCCCCCGGTGCTGACCACCAGTTGCAAAGGCTTACCTTGCAGTTGGGTACCTTCGCTGCCATAGGCGAAACCGTGGGTTAATACCGCATCCTGCCATTCGCTGAGGATCGCCGGTGAGCTGTACCAATAGAACGGAAACAGCATCACCACCACATCGTGCGCCTGCAACAGTTCCTGCTCGCGGGCCACATCAATCTGGTAGTCAGGGTAAACGCGCATCAGTTCATGCACGGTGACGTTAGGTAAAGGACGCAGCGCCTCGATCAGCGCCTTATTGATACGGGAATCGTCAGGGAAACGGTGAGCGGCCAACACTAAAATACGCGACATGGGGAAATCCTTGTGTATCGAAAGTAAGCCATTTTTTCATTTCCTGCGTTTCCGGTGTAGTCTGTAAACAGTCACATTAACTTCAACCTAAAGTATAAACCACTATGTCGCTGCCGATTGACGTGCACCGCCTGTTACCGGCGTTTCTCAGCGCCGCTCAAACACAAAACTTCTCCGCCGCTGCACGCCAGCTGGGCGTGACCCCGGCAGCGATTAGCAAAAATATCCGCGTGCTGGAAGAGAAGCTGGCGCTGCGGCTGTTCCAACGCAACACCCACAGCGTGGTACTGACTGACGAAGGCAAAGCCCTGCTGGAGCAGGTGGCACCGCTATGGCAAGCGCTGACCGCCACGCTGGAGCTGGCCGGGGGCGCACAACTCCCTCCTGCCGGTAGCGTTCGCGTCAGCATGATCCCAGGCTTTGGCCGCCAGGTACTGATGCCGCTGATCCCTGAGTTTTTACAACGCTACCCGATGATCGATCTGGATCTGTCGCTGGATGCCCGGGTGGTGAATCTCGTCGGTGAAGGTTTTGATGTGGGCATCGGCAGCCAGGTCGATCCCGATAGCCGGCTGGTGGCACGCCCGCTCTACCCGATGCAGATGCTATTGGTCGCCTCCCCCGGTTACCTTGCCCAACATGGCACACCGCAGGTGTCGGAAGATCTGCTGCAACATAGCTGCCTGCTGCACCGCAATCCTGCCACCGGGCGAAATGTAAAATGGCCACTGGCACACAAAACGCTGGATCTGCATGGCCGCCTGACTGCCAGCAGCCCGGAGATGTTGCTAGATTCCGCGCTGGCCGGGCTGGGCATAGCTTGCCTGTCGCGCTGGTATGTGGAACAACATTTTGCCCAGGGAACCTTACTACCAGTGCTGCAAGATCACTGGCCAAAACCCACGCAAATCTGGCTCTACTATGCCTCGGCAGATCTGCCACCACGGGTGCGCGTCTGGGTCGATTTTTTACTGGCGCATTTTCGCCGCTAATCGACATGATGCGATCGCAATCACGCTTTAACGATCTTTCGGATAATCGGCATTTTCCATTCAAGCCGCTGATAGCGAGGGTTACAAATATTCCTGTAACGGGTAACTGTACAGGGTTCAAACTGCTCCCCCCATTCTTTGACCCACGTCAAAAAAAGCGGCACCACACCCATATATAGTGCCCATAGAGATTCAATCAACTATATGTAGTAGTTATCCACAATATCATCCACACCCTCCGCAGCCCTTGCGCCCTGCGGTTTTGCCCTGTGGATAAGCCGACGCTCCCCCATGGGGACAGGAGTTACAACGTGAAACCAGTAGTGATTAAACGGGACGGTTGCCAGGTATCTTTTGACGAGATGCTGATCAAGCAGGCCATCGAGCGGGCCGCTTTGGCCGCTGACGTTGTCGATGCCGACTACTGTGCTACCGTCGCCCGCGTGGTCGCTCAACAGATGGAAAACCGACCGCGTGTCGACATCCACGAAATCCAGCAGGCGGTAGAAAACCAGCTGATGTCTGGCCCGTATAAGCAACTGGCACGTACCTACATCGAATATCGCCACGATCGTGACGTCTCGCGTGAGCTGCGCGGGCGGTTGAATCAGGAAATTCGTGGTCTGGTGGAACAAAGCAACGTCGCGCTGCTCAATGAGAACGCCAATAAAGACAGCAAGGTGATCCCTACCCAGCGCGATCTGCTGGCCGGTATCGTTGCCAAGCACTACGCCAAACAGCATATCCTGCCGCGCGACGTGGTGTTGGCGCATGAGCGCGGCGAAATCCACTATCACGATCTCGACTACTCACCGTTCTTCCCGATGTTCAACTGTATGCTGATCGATCTGAAAGGCATGCTGACCAACGGCTTCAAGATGGGTAACGCCGAGATCGAGCCGCCGAAGTCGATCTCCACCGCCACTGCCGTGACCGCGCAAATCATCGCCCAGGTCGCCAGCCACATTTATGGCGGCACCACCATCAACCGAATCGATGAGATCCTGGCCCCCTTCGTTACCGAGAGCTTCCACAAGCATCAGCAGGTAGCGCAGCAGTGGCAGATCCCGGACGTGGCTGGCTATGCGATGACCCGCACCGAGAAAGAGTGCTACGACGCCTTCCAGTCTCTGGAATACGAAGTCAATACCCTGCACACCGCCAACGGCCAGACGCCGTTTGTCACCTTCGGTTTCGGCCTGGGCACCAGTTGGGAATCGCGCATGATCCAGCAGTCGATCCTGAAAAATCGCATCGCCGGGCTGGGTAAAAACCGTAAAACCGCCGTGTTCCCGAAACTGGTCTTCGCTATCCGCGACGGCCTGAATCACAAATTTGGTGACGCCAACTACGACATCAAACAGTTGGCATTGGAATGTGCCAGCAAACGCATGTATCCGGACATTCTCAATTACGATCAGGTGGTCAAGGTCACCGGTTCGTTTAAAACGCCGATGGGTTGCCGCAGCTTCCTTGGCACCTATGAAGAGAACGGCGAGCAGATCCACGATGGCCGCAACAATATCGGCGTGATCAGCCTGAACCTGCCGCGTATTGCTCTGGAAGCTCAGGGTAACGAAGAGCGTTTCTGGCAGTTGCTGGATGAGCGTCTACTGCTGGCCAAGAAAGCCCTGATGACCCGCATTGCCCGCCTGGAAGGCATCAAGGCCCGCGTGGCACCGATCCTGTATATGGAAGGAGCCTGCGGCGTAAGGTTGAAGGCCGACGACAATATCGCGGAGATCTTCAAGAACGGCCGCGCCTCGATTTCGCTGGGCTACATCGGCGTGCATGAAACCATCAATGCACTGTTTGGCGCAGAAAAACACGTGTACGACGACGAGCAACTGCGCGCCAAAGCTATCGCCATCGTTGAGCGCCTGAAAAACGCCACCGAAAGCTGGAAAGAAGAAACTGGCTACGGTTTCAGCCTGTACAGCACGCCAAGTGAGAACCTGTGCGATCGCTTCTGCCGCCTGGATACCAGCGAGTTTGGCGTAGTCGCTGGGGTGACAGACAAAGGTTATTACACCAACAGTTTCCACCTCGACGTGGAGAAAAAGGTTAACCCGTACGACAAGCTGGACTTCGAGGCACCGTATCCACCTTTGGCCAACGGCGGTTTCATCTGTTACGGCGAATACCCGAACCTGCAGCACAACCTGAAGGCGCTGGAAGACGTGTGGGATTACAGCTACACCCGCGTGCCTTATTACGGCACCAACACGCCGATCGATGAATGCTACGAGTGTGGCTACACCGGTGAGTTCTCCTGCACCAGCAAGGGCTTCACCTGCCCGAAATGTGGCAACCATGATTCGGCAAAAGTGTCGGTGACCCGCCGCGTGTGTGGTTATCTGGGCAGCCCGGATGCCCGGCCGTTCAACGCCGGTAAGCAGGAAGAGGTGAAACGCCGGGTGAAACACCTGGGCAATGGGCAGATCGGCTAACTATCGCGAATGCCCCCTCACCCTAACCCTCTCCCACAGGGAGAGGGGACCGAATGTGCCACTCTTAACGACAGCATTCATCCTCAACATAGTCTAGCTACAGAGTAACTTCTGCATCTAAGCACAACATCGGGCCAGTTCCCTCTTACTAAAGGAGAGGCTTGAGATGAGTGGATGCGTCACAGGTGACTTCCATACCTGACCACCGCACCGTACCAGCTCCCTCTCCCTGTGGGAGAGGGGTGGGGTGAGGGGCAATATAAAAGAACGCAACACTATGAATTTTCACCAGTATTATCCTATCGACGTGGTCAACGGCCCCGGCACCCGCTGCACGCTGTTTGTCGCAGGCTGCGTGCACCAATGCCCCGGTTGTTATAACAAAAGCACCTGGCGGTTGAACTCCGGCCTGCCGTTTACCCAGCAGATGGAAGACCAAATCATTTCCGATCTCAACGACACGCGTATTCCACGCCAAGGGTTGTCGCTGTCCGGTGGCGATCCGCTGCACCCGGCCAACGTCGCCGCCGTATTGCAGTTGGTCAAGCGAGTACACGCCGAATGCCCCGGCAAAGATATCTGGCTGTGGACAGGCTATAAGCTGGATGAACTGAATAGCGAGCAGATGCAGATCGTCGATCGGATTAACGTGTTGATAGACGGCAAGTTTGTGCAGGATTTAAAAGACCCGGCGCTGATCTGGCGCGGTAGCGCTAATCAGGTGGTGCACAAGCTGCGCTAGTTTGTCCGGTTTGGTGCAGCGTACGCTGCGCCCCCTTCTTCCCTTTCAAAATATCACCCCGTCCTAACCCCACACACCATCATCTCCCTGTCCCAAATAGTTCATCAGTTCGCCACCTACGCGTCACCTGATTGTCATCTGCCCCCGGCAACATTAGCCCAACTTTGTTACCGAGTGCCGATCATGAATGCTATCGCCGCTTTTTCGCTTTCTCCCCCAACCGAAGTGCCGAGGTGTTAGCTATGACGCACTTATCTAGACATCCGACCAGTTATCCCACCCGATATCAGCAGATCGCCGCCCAGTTGGAGCAGGAGCTGTGCAGCCAATACCGCTGTGGAGATTATCTGCCATCAGAACAACAGCTTGCCGAGCGTTTTGAGGTCAATCGCCACACGCTGCGCCGCGCCGTAGACGAGCTGGTAGAGCGCGGTTGGCTGCAGCGCCGCCACGGCATCGGCATTCTGGTGCTGCTACGCCCGTATAACTATCCGCTGCACGCCAATACCCGCTTCAGCCAGAACCTGTTCGAGCAGGGCAGCCACCCCACCAGTGAGCGCTTACTTGCTGTTTTACGCCCGTGCAATGGGCATATCTCCAGCGCGCTCAACCGTGAAGAGGGGGAAACTATTATCCACTTACGCACCCTGCGCCGGGTGAACGGCGTTCCTCTCAGCGTGATCGACCACTATCTGCCCGATCTGGACTGGTGGCCCGCACTGCAACAGTTCCACAGCGGCTCGCTGCATGAGTTTATCCAACAGCAGATCCACCAGCCGCTGACACGCCGCCAAACCCGCATCAGCGCACGACGTGCCCAGGCCAAAGAGAGCCGCCTGCTGGAGATCGCCACCCATGCCCCCTTGCTATGCGTACGCACCCTAAATACCTGTATCGGCAGCGATTTGGTGGCGGAATACTCCGTCAGCCTGGCGCGCGCCGACATGATCGAACTGACGATGGAGCACTGAATGCAATCCTTACAGCAGAGACAACGCTGGATGTCGGTCCTGGCGCATAGCCAACCCGCCCAGTTGCGCAGCCACTGGCAGGCGCTGAACCTCAACCCAAGCTACCAGCGCCTGCGCGCCCCTGAGATTGGCCTGACACAGCTGCTAGGACGGATGGGAGCGACCGGCCGCCGCTTTGTGTTGGGCGATATGACCGTAACCCGCGCCGTGGTGCAGTTGGAAAACGGTGCCCAAGGCTACAGCTACGTAACCGGGCGTGACAGGGAACATGCCGAACTCTGTGCGCTGATCGACGCCTTGCTACAACAACCCGCCAACCATGAATTGCTACAGCTTCAACTGATCGAGCCCCTGGCCGCACTGCAACAGGAGCAGCGCCAACTGCGCGCCCGTGCCGTAGCTGCCAGCCGGGTAGACTTCTTTACGCTGGTGCGAGGGGATTAAACCATGACGTTATTAGCCGGCTTTGACCAGCCGATTGAGCAATCCCAGTCTGCTTTCCGTTTGATTTTAAAGGCGTTGAGTGAACCTGGCGTGATTGTTGAACTGCCTGGTTGCCCGACATGGGGTGCGCTGAACGCCGCCAGCACCGCCGTGATACTGACGCTGGCGGATCAGGAAACCCCGCTTCAGCTCTGCTCCACACTAAATAGTGAGCAAGTGCTAACTAACATTCGTTTTCATACCGGTGCTCCGCTGGCTACCCGGCAGGAAGATATCCAACTTGCGGTATGGGATGACCAGTTACGGCCTGCCGAACTAAGCGCTTTACCCCACGGCAGTGAAGTCTCACCGGAGTTCGGTGCCACGTTGGTAGTGCAAATTGCCGCATTGGCAGGCAGCCACACACTGCGCCTTTCCGGCCCCGGCATTGAAAAACAACGGGAAATCTCCCCGCCGTTGCCAGCTGCACTACGGGCTTATCTACTCGAACGGCCTCAGCGCTTCCCGCTGGGCCTGGACATTATCTTGACCTGCGGTGAGCGCCTGATGGCGCTACCAAGAACCACCCGCGTGGAGGAGTGCTGATGTACGTTGCGGTGAAAGGGGGCGAAAAGGCCATCGAGGCTGCCCATCAACTTCAGGAAAATCTGCGCCGGGGTGACGAAACTGTCCCAGCGCTCAGTGCTGAGCAAATCGGTGAACAACTTGGCCTGGCGGTTGACCGGGTAATGACAGAGGGCGGTATTTACGATCGCCAACTGGCTGCACTGGCCATCAAACAGGCCAGCGGCGATCTGGTAGAGGCTATTTTCCTACTGCGCGCCTATCGTACCACCCTACCGCGCCTGGCCGTCAGCGAACCACTGGTTAGCGAGAACATGCGGCTTGAGCGGCGCATCTCAGCGGTTTACAAAGACTTGCCTGGCGGCCAGGTGCTCGGCCCGACCTACGACTATACCCACCGCCTGCTGGATTTTGCGCTGTTGGCCAACGGTGAAACACCTTCGACACCGCAGGCCGATGAACCGCTACCAGAGAGCTGCGCCCACGTGTTCGACCTGCTTAATCAGCAACGGTTGGCGCTGGCAGAAGAAGATGACGGCAGCACTCCGGACGATATTACCCGCAACCCGCCGGTCTATCCCTGCTCCCGCTCGGCGCGCTTACAGCAACTGGTGCGTGGCGATGAGGGCTTTCTGTTGGCACTGAGCTACTCCACCCAGCGCGGCTATGGCCGTAACCATCCGTTCGCTGGAGAGATCCGCAGCGGTTACGTTACCGTGGAGATCGTGCCGGAAGAGTTGGGTTTCGCCGTCGATATCGGTGAGATCCTGCTGACTGAGTGCGAGATGGTGAACGGTTTTGTCGACCCGCAGGACCGCCCACCGCACTTCACCCGTGGCTATGGGCTGGTATTTGGCCGCTCGGAACGTAAAGCCATGGCGATGGCGCTGGTGGATCGCGCCCTGCAAACCGCCGAGTACGGCGAAGACGTTGCGGGCCCGGCGCAGGACGAAGAGTTTGTGCTGGCGCACGCCGATAACGTGGAGGCCGCCGGTTTTGTCTCCCACCTCAAGCTGCCGCACTACGTCGATTTCCAGGCTGAGCTGGAGCTGCTCAAACGCCTGCAGCAGGAATTTGCCGCTCTTCAGGAGAACCGCCATGAGTGAAGTATTGACCGGCTATAACCTCGGTTATCTGGATGAACAAACCAAGCGCATGATCCGCCGCGCCATCCTCAAGGCGGTGGCGATCCCCGGTTATCAGGTGCCGTTTGGTGGCCGTGAGATGCCAATGCCTTATGGTTGGGGCACCGGTGGCATCCAGATCACCGCCAGCATCATTGGCCGTGCCGACGTGCTGAAGGTTATCGACCAGGGTGCCGACGACACCACCAACGCGGTCTCTATCCGCCGTTTCTTCCAGCGCGTAGCCGGGGTTGCTACCACCGAGCGCACGCCAGAAGCTACGCTGATCCAGACCCGCCACCGTATTCCGGAAACGCCCTTACAGGCGGATCAAATCCTGATTTATCAGGTGCCCATCCCCGAGCCACTGCGCTTTATCGAACCGCGTGAGACCGAGACGCGCAAGATGCACGCGCTGGAAGAGTACGGCGTGATGCAGGTGAAGCTGTATGAAGATATCGCCCGCTATGGCCATATCGCCACCACCTATGCCTATCCGGTGAAGGTTAACGATCGCTATGTGATGGACCCTTCGCCGATCCCAAAATTCGATAACCCGAAGATGCACATGATGCCCGCATTGCAGTTGTTCGGGGCCGGGCGTGAAAAACGCATTTACGCCCTGCCGCCGTTTACCAAGGTGGAAAGCCTGGACTTTGACGACCATCCGTTCAGCGTGCAGCAGTGGGAAGAACCTTGCGCTCTATGCGGTTCGCGCCACAGCTATCTGGATGAGGTGGTGCTCGACGACCAGGGCAGCCGAATGTTCGTCTGCTCAGACACCGATTTCTGCCAGCAACAACTCAACCAAGAGGTATCGCACTGATGACTTCCGCTCCATTGAGTGCCACGCCGTTGCTGACGGTCGACAACCTCACCCACCTTTACGCGCCGGGCAAGGGTTTCAGCAACGTGTCATTCGATATTTATCCCGGTGAAGTGCTGGGCATCGTCGGCGAATCCGGCTCGGGTAAAACCACGCTGCTCAAGTCGATCTCCGCCCGGCTGGCCCCGCAACAGGGGCAGATCCTTTACCGCCCACAACCGGGACAACAGCAGGATCTGTACGCGATGGCAGAAAGCGATCGCCGCCGCCTGCTGCGCACCGACTGGGGAGTGGTCCATCAGCATCCGCTCGATGGTCTGCGGCCACAGGTGTCTGCCGGTGGCAACATCGGTGAGCGCCTGATGGCGATCGGCCAGCGCCATTACGGTGATATTCGCCAGCAGGCCAAACAGTGGCTGGAAGACGTGGAGATCCCGGTTTCTCGTCTGGATGATCTGCCCACCACCTTCTCCGGCGGTATGCAGCAGCGCTTGCAGATCGCCCGCAATCTGGTGACCCATCCCAAGCTGGTGTTTATGGATGAGCCGACCGGCGGGCTGGACGTTTCCGTGCAGGCGCGCCTGCTGGATCTGCTGCGCAATCTGGTGGTGGAAATGCAGCTGGCGGCGGTGATCGTCACTCACGATCTGGGGGTAGCACGCCTGCTGGCCCACCGTTTGCTGGTGATGAAGGAAGGTGAAGTGGTGGAAAGCGGTCTGACCGATCGGGTGCTGGACGACCCGCACCATCCGTACACCCAACTGCTGGTCTCTTCGGTTCTGTCGTAACGTAGGTGAGATAATGACAATTAAAATCCGGGTTGAACACCTGAGTAAAACCTTTGTCCTGCACCAACAGCACGGCACCCGCCTGCCGGTTTTGCAGGATGCCAACCTGACCGTCAACAGCGGCGAATGCGTGGTGCTGCATGGCCACTCCGGCAGCGGGAAATCCACCCTGCTGCGCTCGCTGTATGCCAACTATCTGCCAGACAGCGGCAAAATCTGGATCCATCACCAAAACGACTGGCTGGAGCTGGTTCAGGCCGAAGCTCGTCAGATCCTGTCGGTGCGCCGCCACACCATAGGATGGGTCAGCCAGTTTCTACGGGTGATACCCCGCATCAGCGCGCTGGAAGTGGTGATGCAGCCGCTGCTGGAATCCGGCGTTGAGCGTAGCGAATGCCGTGAACGCGCCGAAGCCCTACTCAGCCAGCTCAACGTGCCACAGCGCCTCTGGCAATTGGCCCCTTCGACCTTCTCCGGTGGTGAGCAACAGCGGGTGAATATCGCCCGTGGCTTTATCAAGGATTACCCCATCCTGCTGCTTGACGAGCCTACCGCCTCCCTCGACAGTCGCAACAGCGCGGCGGTGGTGAACCTGATCGAACAGGCCAAACAGCGTGGCGCAGCCATCGTCGGTATTTTCCACGACGAAGGCACCCGTCAGCAGGTGGCAGACCGTTTACATACCATGCAGGCCCCACAGGTTCTGGAGACGCCATGATTATCAATAACGTCAAGCTGGTGCTGGAACACCAGATCGTTGCAGGTTCACTGGAAATGACCGATGGCGTGATCCGCAGCTTTGCCGATACCCCAAGCCAGCTACCGCAGGCGCTGGATGGCGAAGGCGGCTGGTTGCTGCCCGGGTTGATTGAACTGCATACCGACAATCTGGACAAGTTTTTCACTCCGCGCCCCAACGTGGACTGGCCAGCGCATTCGGCCATGAGCAGCCACGACGCGCTGATGGTCGCCAACGGCATCACCACGGTGCTGGATGCGGTGGCGATCGGTGACGTGCGCGACGGTGGGCACCGGCTGGAAAACCTGCAAAAAATGATCGATGCGGTGATCTACAGCCAGCGAGCCGGAGTGAACCGGGCCGAACACCGGCTCCACCTGCGCTGCGAGCTGCCCCATAGCAGCACCCTGCCACTGTTCGAACAGCTGATGGATAAACCGGGCGTGTCCTTGGTGTCGCTGATGGACCATTCGCCAGGCCAGCGACAGTTCGCTTCCCGTGAGAAATACCGTGAATACTACCAGGGAAAATATCACCTCAATGACCAGCAGATGAGCGAGTTTGAGGTAGAGCAGATCGGTCTGTCCGAACGCTGGGCCACACCGAACCGCGAGGCGATCGCCGCCCACTGCCGGGCACGCAATATCGCCCTGGCCAGCCACGACGACGCCACCGCCGAACACGTCAGCGAATCCAGTGCGCTGGGCAGTGTGATTGCCGAATTCCCGACCACCGAAGCGGCAGCCCGAGCCTCGCATCAGCAAGGTTTGCAGGTGCTGATGGGCGCGCCGAATATCGTGCGCGGGGGCTCACACTCCGGCAACGTTGCGGCACATCATCTAGCGGCCCTTGGCGTGCTGGATATCCTCTCTTCCGATTATTACCCTGCCAGCCTGTTGGATGCGGCGTTTCGTCTGGCAAACGACGATCGCAACGCGTTCAGCCTGCCGCAGGCGGTACAACTGATCACCCGCAACCCTGCACGGGCGTTGGGCTTGAAGGATCGTGGCCTGATCGCCGAGGGGTTGCGCGCCGATCTGGTATTAGCCAGGCCGCACGGCGAGCATATCTACGTGCAAAACGTCTGGCGCCAGGGCAAGCAGGTGTTCTGATGGCCTATCTCATCTACCTGATGGGCCCGTCCGGAGCAGGCAAGGACAGCCTGCTCGAACGGTTACGGGCCGCCACCGGTGCCGGGCCGCTGGTGGCGCACCGTTACATCACCCGCCCGGCCAATGCTGGCTGCGAGAACCATATCGCCCTGAGCGAACAGGAGTTTCTGCGCCGCCGCGCCAAAGGATTATTCGCCCTGGACTGGCAGGCGCACGAACACCATTACGCCTTTGGTATCGAGGTCGATCTGTGGTTATTGCAAGGGATCGACGTGGTGGTCAACGGATCCCGCGCTCATCTGCCACAGGCGCTACAACGCTACGGTGCCCAACTGCTGCCGGTCTGCCTACAGGTATCCCCACCGGTGTTGCGTAAAAGGCTGGAACAGCGCGGGCGGGAAAACGCGATACAGATCGAGCAACGGCTCGCACGGGCGGCTGACTATCAGCAGACCCTACCGATTGGCTGCCACCTGCTGGATAACAATGGCGATCTCGGACATACCCTCGACGCATTGCTGGCCTTAACCGAAAAACAACCACAGGACACTCTGTCATGAGGTGAGCAGTCAAGTTTGAGCACAGTGACGCCCCTCACCCTAGCCCTCTCCCAAAAGGAGAGGGGACAGAACGTGCCACAAATTAACTTCCGAACCTGTCTTCAGCTCCGTATCGGTTGGGATTGATGGAGAGCTCAATGCACCAAAACGGCACCGTACCAGCTCCCTCTCCCTTTGGGTGAGGGGAGATCCATACCGTCAACAAGAGGAAACCAACATGCAACTGACCTTTCTTGGTACCGGCGGGGCACAACAGGTGCCCGCCTTTGGCTGCGAATGCCTGGTGTGCCAACGGGCGCGGCGTGAACCGGCATTTCGGCGGCGACCGTGCAGTGCGATGATCAAATTTGAAGGGGAAACGACGTTGTTGGACGCGGGATTGAGCTCGTTGGAAAGGCGTTTTGCGGCGGGGGAAATTCAACGTTTTTTACTGACACATTACCACATGGATCACGTTCAGGGGTTATTTCCTTTGCGCTGGGGGTGTGGAAATGCGATCCCGGTCTATGGCCCGGCAGATGAACAAGGCTGTGACGACTTGTTCAAACACCCCGGTATTCTGGCATTCCAACCCCCGCTACATCCCTTTGAAACGGTTGAACTAGGCGGGCTGCACGTCACGCCGTTGCCGTTAATCCACTCCAAACTCACCCACGGCTATCTGATCCAGGCGGCAGGCAAAATCCTGGCATACCTGACCGACACCGTCGGCCTGCCGCCAGAAACCACACGCTACCTGCAACAGGTCACTCTCGATTTACTGGTGTTGGATTGCAGCCTGCCGCCGCAGCCACAGACACCGCGTAATCACAACGATCTGCCCCGTGCGCAGGAGATCCAGCAACGCTTGCAACCACGGCGTACGCTGCTGACGCACATCAGCCATCACCTCGATTTATGGTTGATGGCCAACGAACTGCCGCCCGGCATGGAACTGGCATTCGATAATCTCTGCGTTGAGCTATAAACGGTGCGAGCAGTGCAACTGGTCGGATTCTAAAATCTTGACCCCGCGGCCTGGGCTGAAGGCCTGTGTCAGCAACGTTTGCGCCACGTCTTTGGCGGCAACGCCCTTCCATTTACCAGGCAATAGACCAAACAACGGTTGACTGAGTCGCTCCAGCAAACGCGGCTCCGCACGAGAACCGAACAACATTGAAGGGCGTACCAACGTCAGGCGTGGCCAGTTTTGCTCACGCAGCGCCTGCTCCATCTGCCCTTTGGTGCGGTTATACAAGAATACAGAGCCTGGATTAGCCCCAATAGCGCTCACCACCAGGCAATGCTGCGCACCAAGGCGCTGCCCGGTAAGGGCCGTTTCAACCACTAACTGATAGTCGACGTGGCGGAATGCCTCTGCGCTACCAGCCTGACTGCGCGTGGTACCCAGGCAGCAGAATACCGCATCCACCGGCTGTGTCAGTTGCGTCAACAACTCGTGCAGATCGCTGCCGATCGGGTTGTGCAATTTGGCGTGTGGCGGCAGCGCCTTACGCGTAGGGGCAATTACCGAAGTGACCTGACTATCTGCCAACAGCAGACGCAACAGTTCACTCCCCACCAGCCCGCTGGCGCCTGTGATCAGTACCCGTGCCATATGATTTCCCCCTCACCTCTGTATGCTCAAGGCACAAAACTGCCCGTGGAGACTCTCTGGGTCCCTTACTGCGCCGCTTTCACCTCAGCGACGTACGTCGGTAAATCCCAGGTTCCGCCCGCATGGATTAAACGGCACAGGCCGGTGGTGGCCTCGTTGCTTTGACGGAACGCCGTGCCATCCCATACCCAACTGGCGGTAGCCCAGCAATCACCCAATCCACGCCCCTTTTGCCCCATTGAGATTATCCCTTCATCATAGCCGGAGCCGGAATTGGTCACCAAGACCGGGGCCTGCTTCAGGGCACTGTCGATCACCCAATAGCCGTAACCTTCGTTATAGGCCGCCCGCCAACACACGGCGGTTATCAGGGCATGACCATTGCCAAGCGGGGTCAGCGTGATGCCATCTTCGCTTGCGCCGTCATTATCCTGTGGGGACTGCATGCGGTCGCAATCATCCGGTTTCAGCGTCGCCAGCAGTTTGGGAGTCAGCGCGGCGATCTCGGGTGCCGTAAGCGGGCGTTCTTCCGCCTTGGGCACCTTCACTGCCTGGATCACCGGGGCAGGAATAGCGGCTGGCACGCTGCTTTCCGGCTTGTCGCCTTTTTTAGTCAGGGCACCAGGCGTGCCGATACGCCCCTGCACATCATCCATCTTCAATAAGGTGGCCGAAGCCCCATCGCCTGACAGCACGAAAGGTGCCGGGCCGCCTTTAAATTCAACCGTGCCGCTGCCTTTGATTGCGCCGATCAGTGCCAGAGTCTGGCTTGCTGACAGGTTCCAGTTTCCATCCTTGGTCGGTTTGAGCGCCCCCGCCGCCTTGCCGTTGATCCACAACGTCAGCTTTGCCACCGGGGCTGAGTCACCCCCTTCGTAATCCGCCAAGGTCACTTCCCCCGTTGGGACGGTGCCAGGGCCAGCAATGCGCGTGAGCAGCACCGAGCCGTTCGAATCGCTTGGCTCATCTTCATTAGCGTAGCCCGCCGCACGACAGGTATTGGTGTTGTCACAGGCCAGTTCCCAGTTCTTATGGCCAAAGGAAACGCCGCTATCTTGCGCCATCGCAGGGGAAACCAATGCCGCCAGTAGCGATAATGCGGCTATCTCGGTGTTTTTCATGCCATCGATCCTTAATATTCAGCTGGTTTGTCAACGTGCCCAGTGCAGTTTTTTGCCAAAGCCCAGGGTGTTATCGGTCATCTTCACTTCCTGCAACGCGATCTGCCAAATAGGCGCTTTCATCACCTTGGCCACCGGGAAGCGTTTGCAGTAGCGCGTTCGGGCAAGTTCAGCCTCGTCTCCCGCCAACAGAGTGATTTCCCCCGCATATTGTACCCCTTTGATCAACGCAATGGTCTTGGGCTGGGGGGCAATAGTGCCAACCACCCGGTTGTTCCTTTGCATCAGTTCGCCGTGGCGGGTATGCGGCTCGGTCATCAGCCATAGCGCCATGCGCTCGGCATCGAATACGTAAAAGCAGTTGGCGCACCACATTGCCGTGCCATCACCGGCACACAGCGTGAGCACATGCTGCTTACTGAGAAAACGGATAATGTGCAGCCGATCTTCACTCTGATTCAACGTAAGTTCTCCTTTTCACCTCCGCCATCTTACCCGCAGATTTGAAGGCAGTCACAATTAGCGACAAATTATGCCCAACATAAAACTAGCATATTCATTGGCAATCCATGCATCTTTATGCAAGATAAACCTGAGCGCAGTAATAACAAATAAAAAACATCCTAGCTCTATTCCTGCTATTACCTGTTTATATTAAAGGCGGTTTTCAGGGGTTGAGTTAGCCTAAGCCAAATTTATCCAGTCCGCTGGCTCCATTTGTAGCAATTGCTTCACATATGCCTTCGCTGCAGAATTCATAGCTATTCACTTCGATGCATAGAAATTGAATAGTTAAGTATAAATCGCATAATTAACGTGATCTGCATCACTTTATTTCCGCATTTAGGGGATAAAATAGCGCCAAGTCCGAAACCCATAGGTAGATGGAAAATGGAAAACAACAACAGAAAGATGGCTCACATCCGACGAACTACACATATTATGATGATGGCTCACCGCAGCTGCTTTAGCTTTGCCTTTTTTAACTTCAGATAAACTCCCTCCTCTGCGTTCTTATTGCGTCTTGCAGTCAGACCTATGCCAACGATCATTCCCTGCGCCTGACGGCGACGGTATCGCTATGTTTTTGTTCAAAACAGAGTGGATCCGGCATAATTGCAACCTCGTTTAAGAACCCAAAAAATATTTCGTCAAAATAAACTCGTAACCTAATTATGTTCGATGAACATGATTACGCTCACGCATACCTTTATTTTAACGAAAATACTTCCTGGCAAAGACCTTATTTGCCGGCGGGATATTTTCGCCTGAAGAATGATAAAAATGAACAAACTAAAAATTGCAGCGAACCAAAAAACTCTCTCTTGTTTTGAAACCACACGTGAAATTAGCGATGTGCACCACAGCGACTTTAATGACGTAGCCGCCATCGTGCTTTCCGTGCAAGACGTACAGCAAGGCCTGGTGGCACAGCTGGAAGAAACCGGTTTAAACATCCCGATCTTTGTCGCCGTCTGCTGTGAAGAAGAACTGGATAACGCCGTATTACCGGCGCTGAACGGCGTTTTTGAACTCTGTGGTAAGAACACCCAATTCTACGGCAAGCAGCTGGAAGCCGCAGCGGTAAAATATGAAAGCGAGCTGCTACCGCCGTTCTTTAATACCCTGACCCAATATGTAGAGATGGGTAACGCCACCTTCGCCTGCCCAGGCCATCAGGGCGGTGAGTTCTTCCGAAAGCATCCCGCTGGCCGCCAGTTCTTTGATTTCTATGGCGAAACGCTGTTCCGCTCCGATATGTGCAACGCCGACGTTAAGCTGGGCGATCTGCTAATCCACGAAGGCGCGCCTTGTGACGCCCAAAAACACGCCGCCAAGGTGTTCAACGCCGATAAAACCTATTTCGTGTTGAATGGGACTTCGGCTTCCAACAAAGTAGTGACCAACGCTCTACTGAGCCGTGGCGATCTGGTGCTGTTCGACCGTAACAACCATAAGTCCAACCACCATGGCGCGCTGATCCAGGCCGGGGCAACGCCGGTATATCTCGAAACAGCACGTAACCCATTCGGCTTTATCGGCGGCATCGATGCTCACTGCTTTGAAGAAGGCTATCTGCGCCAGCAAATCCGTGAAACTGCACCGGAACGCGCTAACGACGCTCGCCCATTCCGCCTCGCGATTATCCAACTGGGTACCTACGACGGCACGATCTATAACGCCCGCCAGGTCGTCGACAAGATTGGCCACCTGTGTGACTACATCCTGTTTGATTCTGCCTGGGTCGGCTATGAGCAGTTCATCCCAATGATGAAAGACTGCTCGCCACTGCTGCTGGAGCTGAACGAAAACGATCCGGGGATCATCGTTACCCAGTCGGTACACAAACAGCAGGCCGGCTTCTCACAAACTTCGCAGATCCATAAAAAAGACAAGCACATCAAAGGACAAGATCGTTACTGCAACCATAAACGTTTCAATAACGCCTTTATGTTGCACGCGTCCACCAGCCCATTCTACCCGCTGTTTGCCGCACTGGATGTGAACGCTAAAATGCATGAAGGCAAGAGCGGCCAGCGCCTGTGGAAAGAGTGTGTGCGCATCGGCATTGAGTCGCGCAAAATGCTGTTGGACACCTGCACCATGATCAAACCTTTCGTACCGGAGCAAATCGACGGTAAACCTTGGCAATCCTACAGCACTGAAGCCATGGCCAACGACCTACGCTTCTTCAACTTTATCCCTGGCGAAAAATGGCATGCCTTCGAGGGTTATGAAGAATCACAATACTTTGTGGATCCCTGCAAACTGCTGTTGACCACGCCGGGCATCGATACCGCCAGCGGCGAGTACAGCAGCTTCGGTATCCCAGCCACCATTCTGGCTAACTACCTGCGCGAAAACGGTATTGTGCCCGAAAAATGCGACCTGAACTCCATCCTGTTCTTGCTCACCCCGGCGGAAGATATCGCCAAAATGCAGCATCTGGTGGCGCTGATTGCCCGCTTCGAAAAACACGTCGAACAAGACTCCTTGCTGAGTGAAGTCCTGCCGACCGTGTACAAGAACAACGAAAAACGTTACCAGAACTACACCCTGCGCCAGCTGTGCCAAGAGATGCACGATCTCTACGTCAGCTACAATGTGAAAGAATTGCAGAAGGAAATGTTCCGTAAGAGCCATTTCCCACGCGTCGCCATGGATCCACAAACCGCCAATACCGAATTCGTACGTGGCAAGGTGGAACTGGTTTCTCTCGCTAAAGCCGAAGGCCGCATTGCCGCTGAAGGGGCATTACCTTACCCACCGGGCGTGCTGTGCGTAGTCCCGGGCGAAATCTGGGGAGGCTCTGCTCAACGCTATTTCCTGGCACTGGAAGAAGGGATTAATTTATTACCTGGATTCGCCCCTGAATTACAAGGCGTGTATATCCAGCAGGATGAAGATGGCTGGAACCGGGCTTACGGCTATGTCATGAAAGCGTAATTAACTTTACCGGAGGCGGCATATTTCCTTGCCGCCAGACATATTTAGCTATTCCTCGAATTTCAAAAAGAATCCATACCCTATGGATTTCAAGTTGCAGCTAGGCGACAAGCTATCTCATCCCCAGGAGCTTACGTTTTTGTAAGTGACTGGGGTGAGATAGCGCAGGTACCAACGCTGCAGCTTGAAAGACGACGGGTATAATTTGAGGAATATAAGAGCGAGAACGATCATGAGCAAATCCAATAATAAGATGGGGGTTGTGCAATTAACGATCCTGACAGCGGTTAATATGATGGGGTCCGGCATAATTATGCTACCAACCAAGCTGGCCGAAGTGGGGACAATCTCCATCGTTTCCTGGTTGGTGACTGCCGTAGGCTCGATGGCCTTAGCCTATGCGTTTGCCAAATGCGGCATGTTCAGCCGTAAATCCGGCGGGATGGGCGGCTATGCCGAGTACGCTTTCGGTAAATCTGGCAACTTTATGGCCAACTACACCTATGGCGTTTCGCTGCTGATCGCCAATATCGCCATCGCCATTTCTGCCGTGGGTTATGGCACCGAGCTGTTTGGTGTTGCCCTGACACCCTTGGGCATCTGTATTGCCACTATCGCCGTGCTGTGGCTGGCTACGGTTGCCAACTTCGGTGGCGCACGCATCACCGGGCAGATCAGCGGGATCACCGTCTGGGGGGTAATTATTCCGGTGGTCGGTATCTCGATTATCGGTTGGTATTGGTTCAGTGGCACCGCTTATCTCGCCGCCTGGAACCCGCATGCGGTGCCAACCTTTGAAGCCATCGGGTCTTCTATCTCGATGACACTGTGGGCTTTCCTCGGTCTTGAATCTGCCTGTGCCAATACCGACGTGGTAGAAAACCCGGAACGTAACGTACCTATCGCCGTACTCGGTGGCACACTGGGTGCCGCAGTGATCTACATTGTTTCCACCAACGTGATCGCCGGTATCGTGCCAAATATGGAACTGGCTAACTCCACCGCGCCGTTTGGCCTGGCGTTCTCACATATGTTCAACCCAACGGTCGGTAAAATCATCATGGCGTTGATGATCATGTCCTGCGTGGGTTCGCTGCTGGGCTGGCAGTTCACTATCGCCCAGGTATTCAAATCCTCTGCCGACAGCGGCTTCTTCCCGAAAATCTTCTCTAAAGTCAGTAAATCAGATGCACCTGTTAAAGGCATGCTGACCATCGTGATTATTCAGAGCGTGATGTCGCTGATGACCATCAGCCCGTCGCTGAATAAGCAGTTTAACGTGCTGGTTAACCTGGCCGTGGTGACCAATATTATTCCGTATATCCTGTCGATGGCCGCGCTGATTATTATCCAGAAAGTAGCCAAAGTACCGGAGAACAAGGCGCGTATTGCCAACGTGATTGCCGTGATTGGTGCACTGTATAGCTTCTATGCGCTTTACAGCTCCGGTGAAGAGGCAATGATGTGGGGCGCTATTGCTACATTCTTCGGTTGGACTTTGTACGGGTTGGTTTCACCTCGCTTTGAGATGGCTGAGAAGAAGGCGTGAGTTTTGATAACAAAGGGCGCTGTAAGCAGCGCCCATAAAGTTTAGGTTTATCAGTTGTCTAAATGGGCACTTCGGTACCCATTTGGCTAACTCAAATCCGCCCCATTGCTGGCAATCACCTTCTTATACCAGTAAAACGATTTCTTTCTGGTTCTGGCCAAAGTGCCATTACCCTGGTCATCGCGGTCCACATAGACAAAGCCATAGCGCTTACTCATTTCCCCGGTAGAAGCAGAAACCAGATCGATACAGCCCCAGGAGGTGTAACCCATCACCGGGATACCATCCTCGATAGCGTCTGCCATAGCTTTGATATGCTCACGCAAGTAGCTGATGCGGTATTCGTCGTCGATCTCGCCCTGCGGATTGATTTCGTCCTTCGCTCCCAGCCCGTTCTCCACCAGGAACAACGGTTTCTGGTAACGGTCATACATCATGTTCATAGTGATGCGCAGGCCCAGCGGATCGATACCCCAACCCCACTCACTGGCCTGGATATGTGGGTTTTTCAGCGATTTGACGATATTGGCCGCGCTGCTGTTGTGCTCATTCATATCAGCCGAGGCGCAGCGGGAGGCGTAATAGCTGAAGGAGACAAAATCAACGCTGTTTTTGAGGATCTCACTGTCGCCTGGCTCCATTGCTATAGTGATACCCTTTTCCTGAAACAGGCGCTTGGTGTACGACGGGTAAGCGCCGCGAGCCTGAACGTCGATGAAGAACAGGTTCTCGCGATCTTTCTCCAGCGCAGCCCAGACGTCTTCGGGTTTACAGGACCACGGGTAGAAATTGCCCCCAGCCAGCATGCAGCCAACCTGATTGTGCGGGTTAACCTCATGGGCGATTTTGGTCGCTAACGCGCTGGCCAACAGTTCATGATGCGCCGCCTGATATTTCACCTGCTCCTGATTATCGCCTGGCTCGAACACCAGCCCCGCGCCGGAGAACGGGCTGTGCAGCAGGATATTGATTTCATTAAATGTCAGCCAGTATTTCACCAGACCATCAAAGGCCTCAAAACAGGTACGGGCGTAGTGCGTGAAGA
Organism: Serratia sp. ASV30; assembly: GCF_016428815.1. NCBI lineage: Bacteria > Pseudomonadati > Pseudomonadota > Gammaproteobacteria > Enterobacterales > Yersiniaceae > Serratia > Serratia sp. ASV30. The sequence goes on from NZ_JAELTL010000015.1 coordinate 99,916, forward strand.
ACTCCACCATTTTCCGGTTGCGCCACGAACCGTATTCCCGCACCAGATGCATCGGCACATCAAAGTGGCACAGCGTAACCAGCGGTTCGATGCCGTGCTTTTTGCACTCATTGAAAACGTCACGGTAGAAAGCGATCCCTTCCGCGTTCGGCACTCTTTCATCCCCGTTAGGGAAAATGCGGCTCCAGGCGATCGAAGTACGGAATACGCTGAACCCCATCTCTGCCATCAGGGCAATGTCATCTTTATAGCGGTGATAAAAATCGATGCCAACATGGCTGGGATAGAACTCATCCTCCCGCAGCTCAAAGCGCTTTTGCTGGCCCAGCTTTACCGCCAGCCGATCTTTGCCATGAGGGATCATATCAACCGTGGTCAGCCCTTTACCGCCCTCAAGGTAAGCGCCTTCGGCCTGGTTAGCCGCTAGTGCACCACCCCATAAAAAGTCTGCGGGGAAAACAGATGCTGGCATAAGATACCTCTTCTCAAATATGCATTTTTACAACAGGTTATACGGATAACGCGGGCGCTGATTTAGCTTTTTCACTTTCCGCCTCTTCGGTGACCGGGATATCTTCAAAGCCCAGCAACAGCGTAAGGATGAAGGAAAGCACCACCGCCAAAATCATCACGCCAAACACCCAGACAATGGTCATTGGGTTGGCCGGATCAAAGAACTGCACGCTGGTAAACAGGCCCGGAGAGGCCATCGAGTGGCTCGCCAATCCGGCAATTCCGGCCACGCCGCCGCAGACAAAGCCACTGATCAGCGCTGCGATAAGCGGGCGCTTCAGGCGTATTGCCACCCCGTAAAGCGCGGGTTCTGAAATCCCGGCCACAATCGCCGATGCCGCAGCGGCCAGCGCCGTCTGACGCAGTTCCGGGTTTTTGGTACGCCAGGCAACCGCCAACGATGAACCGCCCAGCGAGAGGTTGGCACCAATTTCAGAGGGCATCACCATGCCTTCTTTGCCGGTTTCCGCGATGGTTTGAATGATGGTTGGCGTAAATACGCGGTGCATCCCGGTCATAACCAGCAGCGGCCAAAGCCCACCCATAATCGCTACAGATAGCCACCCCAAGTAGCTATGAATGGTGTACACCAGCGCGGAAATGCCGCTACCAATCCAAATGCCCAGCGGGCCAATCAACAAGATGGCAATCGGCGCAGAGATCAGCACAATCAGCATCGGTTTGAGGAAGTTTTTCGTCACGGCTGGCGTGATGCGATCGACCCATCTTTCAATGTAGGAGAGCAACCAGGTCATGAACAACGCCGGGATCACCGTGTAGGTGTATTTCACCGCCGTGACAGGTATGCCCATAAATTCAACCTGCTGGCCCTGCGCGGCTTTCGCCATCAGATCGATAAATGCGGGGTGAACCAATACCCCGGCAATCGCAATCGCCAGCGACATATTGGTTTTGAATTTTACCGCTGCGGAAGCGGCAACCATCACCGGCAGGAAGAAGAACGCCCCGTCGCCAATAACGTTGAGGATAATCAGCGTCGAGGAGCCTTTGCCGAACACGCCGGTCATATCCAGGATCATGGCGAGCAGTTTCACCATCGAGCCGCCGATAATGGCCGGGATCAGCGGTGACATGGTGCCAATCAGCGCGTCCAGGATCCCCGCACCGATACGTTTGAGAGTGATTTTGCTCTTTTCCGGCGCCGGTTGCTGGGCTACCGCCCCTTCGGGCAACAGTTTCAACACCTCGGCATAGGCCTGTGAAACGGTGTTGCCAATGATCACCTGACACTGATTTTCGCTTCTTACCACACCCAGTACGCCACCAATTGCCTTCAGCCTGGCGGCATCGACGAGGGTGTCGTCGTTGAGCACAAAGCGTAAACGCGTCATGCAATGAGTCACCGCCGCGACGTTACTCGCTCCCCCAACTGCATCCACTATCGATCTTGATACCGCCGCATAATTCTTAGACATGAGGACCACTCTCATAGATAGGTAACCGGTTTCACATAAGAGTGTTGATATTAAGATTGCAGATCAATCGATATATTTATTTATTGTCTGTTCTGTGACTGAGATCGACATGAGTGGGTTTGCGGTGCTGCGAATGGCCTGCTCTAACGCAGTGGAATGTGTAGAATGGGGATAATTGTTAAAAGCCGGGAAAACCCTATGTCTACCATGCAGGAAGTGGCAAAAAAAGCAGGCGTCTCAAAAGCCACTGTTTCACGCGTTCTTTCCGGCAAAGGGTACGTCAGCGAAGCCACCAAAGATCAGGTGTTTAAAGCCATCGAAGAAGCGGGTTATCGTCCCAATCTACTGGCGAGAAATCTGGCCACCAATAAATCCCAGTGCATTGGCCTGGTGGTCACCAACACCCTCTATAACGGCAGTTATTTCAGCGAGATACTTTCCCAGGCGGCGCAAAAGCTGGAAGACAACGGTCGCCAGTTGATTTTGGTGGACGGCAAACACAGTGCCGCAGAGGAGCAAGAGGCGATCCAATTCCTGCTCGATTTACGCTGCGACGCCATCATTATCTACCCGCGTTTCTTAACCATCGAAGCGATGGACGACATCATTGAGCAGCACAAACAACCCATCATGGTGGTTAACCGTAGGCTGAGAAAACATCACAGCCACTGCATCTGCTGCGACCACAAAGGAGCCAGCTTTAAGGCAACAAAATACCTGATTGAGCAGGGCCACCGGAATATCGCTTTTATTACCGGCTCACTGGATTCGCCAACGGCTATTGAGCGATTATCCGGTTATAAAGAAGCCTTGAATCAATATGATATCGGGCTTGATGATAAACTCATCTTTAAAGGAAAGTGGACACCAGCCAGCGGTGCGGCAGCGATGGAGTCCTTGCTCAAGGATAAAATCACGTTTAGTGCAGTACTGGCCAGCAATGATGATATGGCCATTGGTGCCATCAAGAAATTGAACGAGGCGGGCATTGCCGTCCCCAATGAGGTCTCCGTGATCGGCTTCGATAATATCCCAACGGCTCCCTATCTCTCCCCGGCGTTATCCAGCGTTAAAGACCCGGTGAGCGATATGATGAGCGAAGTGATCGACCGGCTGATCGCTATGCTAGACGGCGGCTATCTGTCAAAGGACAACGTTTTTATTTCGGAGCTGCTGGTTAGAGATTCTGTTGCTAAGGGACCTTTTTGGGAGCAGTGAGCTAGTTTACTGCCTATACGGCAGTAAACTAGCGAGCACAGTATGCAGCACCAACTGCGCACGGGTAACTTTAACCTCGTTCATCACGGAATTATAATACGCGTTTTCTGTCCCATTCTTGATGGCGACTCGCCAGCCTAAAATCACTCTCGCGAGCACATCAATCATAAGCGAAGACGTGCCACGTGCATACGTAACCATATGTTTATTCAATTAATTATTACATTCCCGTCGTATCTATCTTCCTCTTAAACAGAGAATGACAGGCAATGATCAAGTCGCTGTTAATTCGTTAGAAACAAGCTATCTCCTCACTCATCTTTCAGGTAATACCGCCTTTTCATGTCAACAGGATTTATAAATGCGTATTTATCTGAGCCCGAGTCGAAATTGGTGTAACTCAATCCAGTGAGTTAGTAGGTATTAACAGTGACTGTATACTCTTTGCTCCTAATTTTCTTAAGGCAAGCCGCTTATAATGCCCCACCAATTTAGAACTAATAGAAAGCATTTGAGCTATCTGCTTATAATTAAATTCCATTAAAATACCACTTAATACTTGCCGTTCACGTAACGATAAAGGCTGAGTGTTTTTTTTGTTACATGTAAAAAGCTCTGTCTGTCTCTTATACACATCTGACGCTGCCGACGATGCCAACTAAAAAAGGGGTGGGGGGGGGGGGGGGGGGGGGGGGGGGGGGGGGGGGGGGGGGGGGGGGGGGGGGGGGGGGGGGGGGGGGGGGGGGGGGGGGGGGGGGGGGGGGGGGGGGGGGGGGGGGGGGGGGGGGGGGGG
>NZ_JAELTL010000160.1:0-638 GCF_016428815.1 Serratia sp. ASV30
GCATTAGCCACGACGGAAATGGCCGCACCAAGTAAAAAGCACAAGCTTCTTGCTTTAAAAAAATGATATTTCATTACAACCTCTTAAATATTAATTAAGAATTTTCGCAAAAGACTAAATCAATAATACCTGCAGTAAAACACGTTATTACCAATGAAAAAACCTCAATCGATCGTTTTTATCTATGTTACAGATTGGATATAAAACACAACAATCCCTTGTTTTAATTGCCATTTATAGTGAGTAAAAAAATCTGTTGAAATCTTTAGTTTCATAAATAAAAACAGCCTTACATAAATATATTTTTTTGATTTACACTTTGATATATCCCCTTACCAATTCCGTTATACAAAATAATTATCATCATTCAAAAAATGAAATATAATTTTAATGGGAAATCAGGCCAAAACACAAAAATAGAGCTCAATAATAATTATCATTATTGAAGTGATAATGGGATCTATTATCTGAATAAAGTCATTATCATTACTGGTAATATTACAACGTATGGTCTGCCATCCGTGGGCCAGTACAGCCCGACGTAGAACGGTTGAAGTAACTTGAAGACGAGAATGCGCAGCCCGAAGAGGCTGCTCGTACATGTCATATTAGATAAGAACTGTCTCTTATACACATCT
>NZ_JAELTL010000161.1:0-648 GCF_016428815.1 Serratia sp. ASV30
TAATGATACTGCGGCGACCGACCTGATTTTCGGTCTCAGTCGATATCCCAACGCAGGCCTTATTACTGATGAGGCGATTACCTATTTTGGCAATCGCCCCAAGAATAAAATAGGTTTTTTAAATAATGCCTGGGATGGCAGCTCATATCACTTCCGTCGAGGAGGAACGATAGACTGTCATTTTACACCTTGTTTAACAGCATCATTAATGACTCAACCCGGTGTTTTTGAGAGCTTTATGGATGTGCACGGTAACATATTCAAAGAAAGTGGTTTTTTATCCCGTTTTTTATTCATCAAAACGGACAGTCTTAAACACTACAATACCGAGGTGGTATCACATGGAGAACGCTGGTCAGAAATCGAAGGTTTTCATGAAAGAATAAATTCACTGCTTAACAAACAAAAGGAACACATTAATGAGAATGACACAAAAAAGACACAACTAACACTGTCAGATAAAGCTCTCGCGCTCTGGAAGAGACACAGAGAGGCGTTGTTGCAAAAAATGAAGCCTGGCAATGAGTTTTATTACATTCGCGAATTTGTAGCCAAATCCAGTACGAATACATTAAGACTGTCCGCTATATTTCAGTACCCTGTCTCTTATACACATTTCCGAGCCCACGCTGTCTCTTATACACATCT
>NZ_JAELTL010000162.1:0-684 GCF_016428815.1 Serratia sp. ASV30
CATCCGGTGCACTGAAGTCCAGCGTCAGCACAAAGGTGTTCGATGGATCGCTGACGTTACCCGCCGTATCCGTTGCCGTGACCGTAAAGCGGTGCTCGCCTTCCGACAGGTTTGCCGTCGGGGTAAACGACCACTGACCGCTGGCATTGGTGATCGCCGTGCCCAGCACGCCGTTCTGGTCGGAGACCGTCACGATGCTGTGGGCTTCTGCCCGGCCCGTCAGGGTTGGGGTCGGATCGTCCGTCGCACTGCCGCTGACCATGTTCTGCAACTGTACGCTGCCCACATCGTCTGCCGCCGAGTCGATGAACGGAACCGTTGGTTTCACCGAGTCAACCTCGAACATCCAGTTGCTGCTGGTGCTCGGGTTGCCCGCCGGATCCACCGCCGTGGCGCTCAGGCTATGAGCCCCCTGGCCCAGATCGGTGGTTGGCGTAAAGCTCCAGGTACCATCGCCTTTCGCCGTGGTGCTGCCCAGCACGTTACTGCCGTCAAGGACCGTCACAATACTGCCAGCCTTGGCGGTGCCGTTCAGCGTTGGACGGGTATCATCCGTTACGCCGTTCTGCGCGATAGCGCCGGTAATAAGACCCACATCGTCCACCAGGGTGCTCAACGCTACCTGGCCCGGAACCACATCCACCGTCACTTTCAGGTGCTCGCCCTCGGCGCTGGTGTTGCCGG
>NZ_JAELTL010000163.1:0-625 GCF_016428815.1 Serratia sp. ASV30
ATACCTCCTGTCTCGTGGGCTCGGAGATGTGTATAAGAGACAGTCTCTTCATAATTTCGAAGCAGCCTTATCCCCACTTAGCGTATGGGAAGAATTAAATGAATGGGAGAAAAAATTCCCCCCCAAGCTGATGACAAAATACACAAACAAATCACCTTTAAGTATGTTTATGCCAAAAGCTGAAGTTAATATGAACCCCACAGCAACCGAGAGAATTAAGCGATTTTATCAACATGAAGATACACCGGGACTAAAAAAACCGATTCTTTTTCTTTCTGGCTTGTGGGCGTTGTCAACAGGCTTTCTTCCGTTATCATTTTTCAGCGCATTAAAAAATAATGAAAAAGTTACGCTTACCGCTTTCAATCTTTCATTTAAAGAAGCTGACATTCCATTAAGCCTAGATGATTATGACAGTGATGATTATGTAGTTATGGCCCATCCATTGACTGAGCACCTCTACTCATCTGGCTTCCTAAATGAAGCGGAAGTTAAACCAATTGCCACAATTACAGTAAACGACATCCTTATTACTCGGCATCAAATTGAAAAAATAGATAATTCGGTTGGGGGAAGTATACCAACTGTCTCTTATACACATCTGACGCTGCCGACGATGCCAACT
>NZ_JAELTL010000165.1:0-665 GCF_016428815.1 Serratia sp. ASV30
TACACCCAGTTGGCATCGTCGGCAGCGTCAGATGTGTATAAGAGACAGATTTTTCACTGAGAATGTGCGTGGAGCAAAGATTGAGTTTTTAGGCCCACTTCCAAATGGTTCAACGGTGATGCGCATTCTAGCTAATGCAAAAGAGTTGACCCAAGAAGGAAAACTGTTAAAAGCTCATGTTGAAATAAATCTGTCGGGTAAAGAACTGATGGAGTATGTGCAGAAAAAAGAATTTTATCAAGGGCTTGCTGCGCTTAAATTAAATCAGTACACCGGATATGTTGCGGAACAACATGTCATGAACTTTGCCCGCCAGGGCTTATTACATGATAAAATGCTCTTTAAAATTGGAGGGCGAGGCACTGCTAAATCATTTAAAGACATTACCGGTAAAACCATACTAAAAGATAAAGTTTGGGCAATACAAAATAAAAGTGGACACGGTGTGGATTTTCTTTGTGAGGTCATCCCAACACCACCGCCACCACGATGGATCACCTTAGATTCTAAAGCGACGCTTAGGGGTAAGTACGATAATTATGGCACACCTAAAGGCCCTGCCTTGAGTGATGAACAGAAAAATCCTTTCACAAACTTATTAAAACATTTAGAACTGTCTACGAAAGATTTTCGTCATAGTAACTCTTATGAGTTGAGCGCAGAGC
>NZ_JAELTL010000166.1:0-660 GCF_016428815.1 Serratia sp. ASV30
ACCTTGTCGTGCTCGTAATGAGCTCTCATAACCAGTTCAACCAGTATGTTGTGATCCTGATTTAATGGATTGTATTCAGGTAGGTCTAAGTGTTTGAAAATATCAGCAACTTGAATTGAAACGTTGTGTGCATTGATCCATTCCTGCACTGTAGAGGAATTTAATAATCCACAAAGGAAGTATGCAGTTTCTTTATTCTCAAAAGAGGAAAAATAAATTTTATGGTCAGGAATATATGGACGGATACCGACGATTGGCACTTCTGCTGAACCTGCAACCGCTGCATAGAACGATGATGACATTTCGGGCCAAATAACTTTCCATGGTTTAAATGTATACTCACCAACATTATAAATCGCGTGAAAAGGGGCCCCTTTCATCTGTCGGCGGTATGTCGAACGGTCAAGTAGTATTGGTTGATAAGACTGAAACCATGCAGCCGTCTTCTTCAGTTCTAGCGAATAAAACTCAGTTTCTGCAGTTACATAATCGGCGTTCGAAATACCGGTATTTGGTATGAAAGTGTAAAGGCGCTCAGCGGTATGGGCTGGAGCATCGAGTTTGAGATAGCATTCTTCAAAATCACCAGCACCTTTAATAAGAGGCTGTCTCTTATACACATCTCCGAGCCCACGAGACAGGAGGTATCATCTCGTATGC
>NZ_JAELTL010000167.1:0-654 GCF_016428815.1 Serratia sp. ASV30
CATCTGGGTTTTTAACACCTACCATATATGAGCAAAATATAAGATAGAGTGTTATTACCGCATTTCTAAAAAAGTTATTTTTGTTAATCTTCATAGAGAAATAAATACGCCTTGTAAATGAACAAACATTAAATATTTTTAATGGCGTTATAGGCACTTAAATAAAGGCCATGGAAATTTATGCATTCACTTCCACCTCGCATGCAAGAGTGCACGCGAGGTGACAACTTTATAATTTCATGATATTAACCCTATAATATCAGATAATGCACTTTCCCAATCTGATGCTTGAATCCCAAACTGACTTATCTTTTCGCAGGAAAGGCTAGAATATGTTGGACGTACAGCTGCCGTATAATAGCCTGCCGTTTTAATAGAATTTATCAAAGGAATTGAGTGTAACCTACCATTTTTTAATGCCGTACTAAAAATAACCTTTGCAAACTCATTCCAAGCAACCTCTTTATCACCACAAAAGTGATAAACTCCGCCAGTTGCACTTGCCTGTGTAAGAGTAATAATTGCTTGAGCGATATCGCCTGCATAAGTTGGACAACCTCTCTGGTCGGCAACAATATTCAATACATCCCTCTCTTTAGCTAGACGTAGCATGGTTTTTACAAAATTATTGCCATACTCACTAAATACCCACGC
>NZ_JAELTL010000168.1:0-650 GCF_016428815.1 Serratia sp. ASV30
ACATCTTACCTTCAATAACAAGAACATCTATACACTCCACAGTATCAGGTCGATCCAGATTAATGGGTTTGATGCATGAGTCTATAAGTTTAAGTAACCTATAAACCCTATCGGATCAAGAGTCAGCCACTAGGCGCTTTTGGGCAGGATCTAACTTACAATACCTCCCTTTCCGCCATAGTGATATTTCTACCCTAATCCGCAAGGATCTATAGCATTGCACAGTTGCTCCTCATCGCCCGCCATAGAAAAGCATCAATCAATACTAAATACAACACTACCTAAGCAGTCTGGTTTTTTCTCTGCAAAACCAAATGCTAACTTCACATTATTACTATATTTAACAGTCGAATATGATGTTTCTTCTTCCAATGAACGTCCCCTAGGCACATCAGTAATAGTTAGGTTAGAATAATACTGTTTTAACTCAGGTAAAGTGATGCAAATGCCGCTAACTTGTAATGCAAGTAAATAAGGAGCATTCTTATTATTTTTGTGAAACACTCTAGCCTCAATGCTTTCAATATTTACTTTTCCATCAAGTATGAAACTCTTACTTTCATAGGATATAAATTGATCATTTTCATCTTGTATTACAAAGGCATTGTTAAAAAGATGAGTAACCTGTGCAAGGCCCTCTGGCAACTGTA
>NZ_JAELTL010000169.1:0-638 GCF_016428815.1 Serratia sp. ASV30
TTATTGATAACTGTGAGGCTGAACCAACAGTGATGCCTGCAAGTTTTCAGGTTCAGGATGTATTGTCGAATATTGCAAGGCCAAGACCTGTTGGTAGTAGGTTGAAGATAAATCAGGTTTCAAAGGAAAAATATATGACGCTCAAGCTCGCACATATACGAGGTTTGCATAGGCGATGCGTCAAAGATAATATAGAGGATTTTTATAAAAAGGACTCGTCAGAGCATATTAACATGTTGCGGAGTTTTTATAATGTCTATGTCAATTAAAGATTTTGATTTTACTGAAATAGAAAGAAATTTTCCATCTGTTAGTTTTGGTTTTTATTCATCCGAAATTCATTCATTTATAAATTGCATTTTATGTGTTTTTGAGTCAGCGAAGAGTCTCGTGGATGAGTGGGATTCTATTCAAAACTTTGTTTCTGTTTATCACCAACCAAAGGTTGAGTCTGAGAGATGGAATGTATATTTGGTGCTTCTTTGTCCTGAAATGGTTGATATTAAAAATAAGTACATCATTCAAAATGATACCTATATCGCAAGGAAGTTGATAGTAGAGAACGAGTTGATTCCGGTTGAAAATTCGAAATTAATAAAAATTCTTAATAACGAACTTCTTGGTTTTGATCTTAAAGC